>NZ_JBHUUX010000033.1:0-61753 GCF_042670845.1 Promicromonospora sp. NPDC057138
GTAGAGCGCCTGTCCGAGTCTCTCTGGCGACACCAGGGGGACTCGGACAGGCGCTCTACTTCGCGGAACCCATGTCAGGGGCGGGGTGCTACGTCCGACTTCAGGAGGCCGTAGACGTATGCCTCTGTCACCGCCTCCCAGGCCGCCTCGATCACGTTGGGGCCCACGCCGACCGTGGACCAGGAGTGCTCGCCGTCGGTGGTGTCGATCAGCACCCGGGTGATCGCTCCCGTGCCGAGCTCCGTGTCGAGGATGCGGACCTTGAAGTCGATCAGCTCGAACCGGCCGAGCTCCGGGTAGACCCGGGACAGCGCGGTGCGCAGGGCCTGGTCGAGCGCGTTGACCGGCCCGTTGCCCTCACCGGTCGTCACGATCCGCTCGCCGCCGGCCCAGATCTTGACGGTCGCCTCGGCGACCGCGTCGGCGTCGGGCGCGTGGACCGACGGCGGCGCCGCGCCCGCCGGGACGGTCTCCACGATGGTGCGCCACGACTCGACGGTGAAGAAGTCCGGCCGCTGCCCCAGCTCGGACCGCAGGAGCAGCTCGAACGACGCGTCGGCCGCCTCGTAGGTGTAGCCGGCCGCCTCGTCGTCCTTCACGCGGCTGGTGACCCGGGAGAGCAGCTCGCCCTGGCCCGCGAGGTCGAAGCCCAGCTCGCGGCCCTTGAGCT
Organism: Promicromonospora sp. NPDC057138; assembly: GCF_042670845.1. Lineage (NCBI taxonomy): Bacteria > Bacillati > Actinomycetota > Actinomycetes > Micrococcales > Promicromonosporaceae > Promicromonospora > Promicromonospora sp. NPDC057138. The sequence goes on from NZ_JBHUUX010000033.1 coordinate 671, forward strand.
CGATCGAGGCCCGGCCCGCCATGTCGGAGACGAGCATGCGCATGTCGTTGCCCACCAGAGTGGGGTCGGTGTGCTGGTACATGTCCGGGTCCACGCGGATGGCGCTGGCGTGCAGGCCGCCCTTGTGCGCGAACGCGCTCGCCCCGACGTACGGCTGGCGCGCGAACGGCGAGATGTTCGTGATCTCGCTGATGGCGTGCGAGATGCGGGTGGCCTCGCGCAGGCCGCCGTCGGCCAGGAGGGACATGCCGTCCTTCAGCTCGAGGTTGGCGACGACGGTGACGAGGTCGGCGTTGCCGGTGCGCTCGCCGTAGCCGTTGACCGTCCCCTGCACGTGCGTGGCCCCCGCCTCGACGGCGGCGAGCGAGTTCGCGACGGCGCAGCCGCTGTCGTTGTGCGCGTGCACACCGAGCCGCTGCTCGGGCCCGACGCCGGTCGCGGCGCGCAGCTCGTGCACGATCTCGCCGACCCACGCCGGCAGCATGCCGCCGTTGGTGTCGCAGAGCGTGACCACCTCGGCGCCGGCGTCGAAGGCGGTGGTGACGGCGCTCGTCGCGTACTCGGCGTCGTACCGGTAGCCGTCGAAGAAGTGCTCGGCGTCCAGGACGACCCTGCGGCCCTCGGCGACGAGGAAGGCGACGGTGTCGCTGATCATCGCGAGGTTCTCGGCGCGGGTGGTCTTCAGCGCGCGCTCCACGTGCCGCACGTCCGACTTGGCCACGAGCGTCACCACGGGCGTTGCGGCGTCGAGCAGGGCGCGGACCTGCGGGTCGTCGCCCGCCCGGACGCCCGCACGGCGGGTCGCCCCGAACGCGGCCAGCACGGCGTTCTTCAGCGTCAGCTCGGTGGCCGCGCGGGCGAAGAAGTCGGTGTCCTTGGGTACCGCACCGGGCCAGCCGCCCTCGATGTAGCCGACGCCGAGCTCGTCGAGGAGAGCCGCGATGGCGAGCTTGTCGGAGACGGAGAGACTCATGCCCTCCTGCTGCGCGCCGTCGCGCAACGTCGTGTCGTACACCTGGAACGAGGCGGTGGTCATCGATGCTCCCAACGATGTGTCTGGCGATGTGGCCTGAGATCGGGTCTTCGGGCCAACAAAAAAAGACCCTCCGGATGTGGAAGGTCTGCGCGTCCGGTGGGGTTCTGGCCGGACGCGCTACGAAATGATGATCACCAGTCGCGGGGTGGAGCGCGGAGTCGTCATGCGGGTCATAGTGCCACAGTGGCGAGGGTGGCGGTAGTGGTGTCCAGAACCGAGCCGTCCGCCGGCACCCTTGGAGCTCCCGCTACGGCCGCGGCCGCAGCGCGTCGACGACGAGATCGAGCAGCCGGCCGGTCCGCTCCGGGTCGTCCTCGACGCCCGTGGACAGGAGCACCCCGAGCACCAGCATCGTGACGTCCTCCGGGTCGACGTCGGCACGCAGCACGCCCGCACGAGCGCCCGCGTCGAGGATCGACCCGAGCGCTGCCGTGACGCGCCCCCGGGGCGTCGTGATGCGGCCAGAGGCCCAGCCGGGACGGAGCGTGTCGAGCATCCCCCGCTTCGTCGCGAAGAAGTCCGCGTAACGATCCATCCAGGCGCGGAGGGCGGCGTCGGGCGCGTGCTGGTCGAGCAGTGCCGGCGCGCTCGCGATGACGTCGTCGAGCTCCGCGCCGTAGACGGCCTCCACCAGCGCCTCGCGGGTCGGGAAGTGGCGGTAGAGCGTGCCGATGCCCACCCCGGCCGCGCGGGCGATGCGCTCGAGCGGGGCGGCGTCGCCGTCGGCCACGAACGCGTGCTGGGCGGCGGCGAGGAGCTTCTCGCGGTTGCGGCGCGCGTCGGCGCGCGCGGGACGGTCTGGTTCGGACGAACTCAAAACGGAGGCACCTCCGGTAGTGCTACCGTCGAAAGAGCGGAGGCCCCTCCGCTTCCCCCATCATCCCATGAGGACTGGCTCATATGACACACGACAGCACTTCGTCCGGCTCCGCGTCGACCCCGTCTTCCGCCTCGTCCCCCGCACACCCGTCCCCCGAGCGCACGGCCGCCGGCGTCCCCCGCCCCGGAGGCGCGGGGCAGCTCGCCGGGCACACCGTCTCCCGCATCGGGTACGGCGCCATGCAGCTCGAGCGGCTGCACGGCGACCGCGCCGCCGCGGTGGCGCTCCTGCGCCGGGCGGTCGAGCTCGGCGTCGACCACGTCGACACCGCGCAGTTCTACGGCGACGGCCTGGTCAACGACCTGATCCGCGAGGCGATCCGGCCCGAGGACGGCGTGGTCGTCTCGAGCAAGGTCGGCGCCGACCCCGACCCGGGCGGCCGCATCCCGCTCCGCCCCGCCCAGCGGCCGGACGAGCTGCGGGCAAGCGTCGAGGACAACCTCCGCGGCCTCGGCATCGAGCAGGTCCCGGTGGTGAACCTGCGCCGCATGGACACCCGGCCCGGCCTCCTGGCCGAGGGCGACCAGGCGGTCGACGTCGACGACCAGCTCGCCGTGATGACCGCTCTGCGCGACGAGGGCAAGATCGGCGCGATCGGGCTGAGCAGCGTGACGCTCGACGTGCTGCGCCGGGCGCTCCCCGCCGGCATCGTGTGCGTGCAGAACTCGTACAGCCTCGTCTCACGCAAGGACGAGGAGATGCTCGACCTCTGCGTCGCAGAGGGCATCGCCTGGGTGCCGTTCTTCCCGCTGGGCGGCGCGTTCCCCGGCATGCCGAAGGTGACCGACGAGCCGGCGTTGCTGGCGGCCGCCGCGGCGGTCGGGGCCACGCCGTCGCAGGTCGGGCTGGCCTGGCAGCTCCGGCACGCCCCGAACACGCTCCTCATCCCGGGCACCGGCGACGCCGGCCACCTGGCGGAGAACGTCGCCGCCGGCGCCCTGGCGCTGGACGGCGCGCTCGACGACGCCGTGCTCGCCACGCTCGACGCGGTCCCGTCGCGCTCGGCGGACGTGTCGCTGGCCTGACCGAATACCTGTTGCACTGCCGCGCTCCCGCTGTCAAGGGCCCTGAGCTTCTCCGCTTCCCGCCGGCCGGGAGCGGAGAAACTTCGGTCGATGTCAGGCATCTCGCTTCTTGCGGGAATCTTTGAACTTTTGTTTGCTTATCGTCATAAGTGCGAGATAGGTTGCTCGGGACGACGACGTCGACCCGGGGAGCGATGATGCACTACGCCTCTGCACGCCACACCGCCGCTGAACGCACTGGGATCTGGTTCGTCGGAGCCCGGGGCTCCGTGGCCAGCACCGCGACGGTCGGCCTCGCGGCCATCGCCGACGGTCAGTCACCGCCGACGGGCTGCGTCACCGCACGGGAGCCGTTCGCCTCCGCGGGCCTGCCCGGGTACGCCGACCTGGTCGTGGGCGGGCACGACATCTCCCCCGTCACCATGACGAAGCGCGCGGAGTGCCTGGTCGAGACCGGGATGCTCCCGCCGCGGCTGTTCGCCGCCACCCACGACGCCCTGGAACGGGCCGACGCCGAGGTGCGCCCCGGGTACGACCCGCGCGCTGCCGACCATGCAGCCGACCACGGCGGAGCGGACGGCGGCGGTACCTCCCAGCAGGCCGCCGCCGAGCGCCTCGCCGCCGACATCACGTCGTTCCAGGAGCGGCACGGCCTGGCGCGGGTCGTGGTGATCGACCTCTCCTCCACCGAGCCGCCGGTCGTGCCGGTGCGCGAGCACGACGACCCGAAGGCCCTGCTCGCCGCCCTCGCGGACCCGGCCCGCGCGGTGCTCCCGGCGTCGTCCGTGTCCGCGTACGCGGCGATCCTTGCCGGCGCCGCGTACGCCGCCTTCACGCCGTCGGCGGGCATGGGCCTGCCCGCCCTGGCCCAGCTCGCGCGCGACCGCGGCATCCCCGTGGCCGGGCAGGACGGCAAGACCGGGCAGACCTGGCTGCGCACCGTGCTCGCCCCGGCGTTCGCCGCGCGCGGGCTGAAGGTGCTGTCGTGGTCGGGCACCAACCTCCTGGGCGGTGGTGACGGCGCCACCCTCGCCGACCCCGACGCCGTGCGCAGCAAGCTCGCCTCGAAGGCCCGAGGACTGACAGCGCTGACGGGGAGCGACACGACGCCGCTGCACATCGACAACGTGCCGGACCTCGGCGACATCAAGGTCGCCTGGGACCACGTGCACGTCGAGGGATTCCTCGGCTCCCGGATCACGCTGCAGACCACCTGGAGCGCCCACGACTCGATGCTCGCCGCGCCGCTCGTCCTCGACCTGGCCCGGCTGCTCGCGCTCGCACACGCCGCCGGGGTCGCCGGACCGGTCCCGGAGCTGGGCTTCTTCTTCAAGGACCCGTGGGACTCCGACGTGCACGACGCCGCCGCGCAGGCCGCCGCCCTCGAGGACTGGGTCCGCCGCACCTCGGCCCAGGTCAGCGCATGACGTCCCGGCCGAACCCCCGCTTCCGCCCCAACTTCGACCCCCCGCTCCCCGACCCGGCTGCCGCCGACTGTCCGGGCGTTGAGCACAGCAGCTCCTGCCAGGCGGACGCCGGTCCTGGCAGCAACTGCTGTGGTCGACGCCCGCCTTCTGGCCGGGCCAGCCTCAGGGATCTGGCCGAGCTGGTGCGGGCGCCCGCCGCCCTGTCCGTGATCGGCGACTCCCTCGCCGGCCTGGCCGCCGCCCGGGCCAGCACGCCGACGCCCCTCCGCGCGCGCCACGCCCTGCTCCCCGTCGCGTCGGCCTGCCTCTACCTCGGCGGCATGGCACTGAACGACTACGCCGACCAGTTCGTCGACGCCACCGAGCGGCCCGAGCGGCCCATCCCGTCGGGCCGGGTGACGCCGCGCGGCGCGCTCGCGGTCGGCACCGCGCTGACCGCGGGCGGCGTCGCGGCGGCGGGCCTCGCGGGCGGATGGCGGGCGCTCGGCGTCGCCGTCCCGCTCGCGGCCTGCGTCTGGACCTACGACCTGGCGGCCAAGGACCACCCGTCAGGACCGTTCGTCATGGCCGCGTGCCGCGGGCTGGACGTGCTGCTCGGCGCCACGCCCGGCCGTCTGCGGCCCGCGCTCCCGGCTGCCGCGGGCCTCGCCGCCCACACGCTCGGCGTGACCGTGCTCTCCCGCGGCGAGGTGCACGGCACCACGACGCCGGTCGCCGCGGGAGTCGCCGCCGGGACCGTGGCGGGCGCCGTGGTGGCGGCGGCCACGGCGCCGTCCGCTCGCTGGACCACCGTCGCGGCGGCCGGCGCCTACGCGGCTGCCTGCCTGCCGGCGCAGGTCCGCGCGGCGGCCCGGCCGACGGCGGCCAACGCCCGCAGCGCCACCCGGTCCGGGATCCAGGCGATGGTCCCGCTGCAGGCCACGTGGGCGGCCCGCTCCGGGAGCCTGGGCACGACGGCGCTCCTGGCCGGCGTCGCCGCCGTCGGATACGGGCTGCGGCTGCTGGGCCGCGCCCGCGGGCGCGCGGGGGTGAGCATCACATGAGGCCCCCGTTCCTGTTGGGCTACGGCACCAACGGGTTCGGCGACCATTCCCTGCACGCGGCGCTCGACGTGCTCGACGACGTCGGGTACGACGCCGTGGCGGTCACGCTCGGGTTCCCGCACCTCGACCCGTTCGCTCCGCTCGCCCGCGACGACGTCACCGCGCTGCGCGCCCACCTCCTGCGAATGCGCGGGGGCGCGGGCGCCGCGGTGGTCGTGGAGACGGGCACGCGGTACCTGCTCGACCCGCTGCACAAGCACCGGCCCACGCTCGTCGACCGGGACGCCACGCTGCGGATGCGCTACCTCGAACGCGCCGTCGAGATCGCCGCCGACCTCGACGCCCGCTGCGTCTCGTTCTTCTCCGGGATCCTGCCCGCCGACGCCACGCCCGCCGACGGCTGGGCCAGGCTCCGCGACCGCGTCACGGCGTTGGTCGAGCACGCCGGGGAGCGAGGGGTGCGGCTCGCGCTGGAGCCCGAGCCGGGCATGCTCGTCGAGACCGTCGACGACGCCCTGCGGCTCCACTCCGAGGTGGGCGCGCCGCCCGAGCTGGGCATCACCGTCGACGTCGGGCACTGCCTCGTCGTCGAGCCCGACGGCGTCGAGGGCGCGCTGCGGGCCGCCGCGCCGTACCTGAGCAACGTGCAGCTCGACGACATGCCCCGCACGCACCACGAGCACCGGCCGTTCGGCGAGGGCGACCTCGACCTGCCGCTGGTGCTCGCCACGCTCGCCGACATCGGCTACAGGGGCGTCGCCGCCGTCGAGCTGCCCCGTCACTCCCACGACGCGCCCCGGCTGGCCCTCGACAGCCGCGCCGCCCTGCTGCGGGCGTGGGCGGCGGCCGGCGGCGCGCCCACCCGCGAAAGGACTGGGTCATGAACGCTGCTGACGCCTCCCCCGCGACGGGCTGGCTCACCGAGGCGCGCGCGGAGATCGCCCGCGACCCGGACACTGTCACCCGCGCGTTCGCGCTGGCCGCCCGCCGGGTCGGGCGCGGGCCGCGACGTCCCGACGTCGATCCGGCCGGCGTCGTCCACGGCACGGTCGACGACGCCGCTCGGGCGGCCCTCGTCGTCGCGCTGGCCGACGCCGTGGGCACCGGCCCGGACTGCACCGAGCGGCTGGTCACCCTGTACCGAAAGGGTGACGGGGCCGAGCGGCGCGGCGTCCTGTGGGGCCTGGACGCGCTGGAGGAGCGCGGGAACCTCGACGGTGCTGAGGCAACCGAGCTCGTCGCCGCCGGCCTCGACCTCGCCGCCGACGCCCTGCGCACCAACGACCCGAGCCTCGTCGCGGCCGCCGTCGGCCCGTTCGGGTCCCAGCACCTGGACCAGCACACGTGGCGGCACGCGGTCCTCAAGCTCGTCTTCCAGGGCGTGAGCCTCGACGCCGTGAGCGGCCTCGAGGCCCGCGTCGACGACGAGCTCGACCGCATGGCCCGCGACTTCGCGGCCGAGCGCCGGGCGGCGGGACGCCCCGTGCCCGCCGACCTCGACCGGCTCACCACCACCCGGCCCACGAACACCCCGCCCACCGGCGGCCACCCCAGGAACACCCGGCTCAGCAGCACGAAGGAGTGACGATGCGCATCCTCGACCCGCACATCCACATGACGAGCCGCACCACCGACGACTACGAGGCCATGTACGCCGCTGGGGTGCGCGCCGTCGTCGAGCCAGCGTTCTGGCTGGGCCAGCCCCGCACCAGCGTGGGCTCGTTCACCGACTACTTCGACTCCCTGCTCGGCTGGGAGCGGTTCCGGGCGGCGCAGTTCGGCGTCCGGCACCACGCGACCATCGCGCTCAACCCCAAGGAGGCGAACGACCCGCGCTGCCGCGAGGTGCTCGCAGAGATCCCCCGCTACCTGCTCAAGGACGGCGTCGCCGCCGTGGGCGAGGTCGGCTACGACTCGATGACACCCGAGGAGGACGAGGTGTTCGCCGCCCAGCTCCAGATGGCGCGCGAGGCCGAGCTCCCCGTCCTGGTGCACACCCCGCACCGCGACAAGCTCGCGGGGACCCGCCGCACCCTCGACGTCGTGCGCGAGTCCGGGCTGGCGCCGGAACGGGTGCTCGTGGACCACCTCAACGAGACCAATGTCGCCCTCGTGCGCGACGCCGGGGCGTGGGCCGGGTTCTCCATCTACCCCGACACCAAGATGGACGAGGACCGCATGGTCGCCCTGCTGAAGCAGTACGGGACCGAGCGGATGATCGTGAACTCCGCCGCGGACTGGGGCCGCTCCGACCCGCTCAAGACCGCACGCACCGGGCACGCCATGCTCGCGGCCGGCTTCTCCGCGGACGACGTCGACCAGGTGCTGTGGCGCAGCCCCGTCGCGTTCTACGGGCAGTCGGGCAACCTCGTGCTCGATCCCGTCCCCGGGTTCACCGAGGGCGCGCCACCCACCCCCGGCGTCGAGTTCGAGGGCTCGTCCGTACTGCGCGGCGCCCGGGCCTGAGGGGACCTGAGATGGCAACGGGACCGGGCATGCTGCTCTCCTACTGCACCAACGTGCACCCCGCCGAGGACCTCGACGGCGTCATCGACCAGCTCGCCCGCTACTCCGGCCCCGTGCGGGAGGCCGCGGGCCTCGACACCCTCGGCGTCGGGCTGTGGCTGCCCGCCGAGCTCGCGCACCGCCTGGACCGGTCCGCCGCCGACCGCGCCCGGCTGCGCGCGGCGCTCGCGGAGCACCGGCTCCAGGTGCACACCCTGAACGCCTTTCCGTACGGCGGGTTCCACCGCGAGGTGGTCAAGCTCGCCGTCTACTCCCCCACCTGGGCCGAGCGCGCCCGCCTCGACTACGTGCTCGCGTGCGCGCGGGTCCTGGCCGACCTGCTGCCCGACGGCGTCCCCGGGTCGATCTCGACCCTACCCCTGGCGTGGCGCGCGCCCTGGACGCGCGCCGACGACGACGAGGCGACCAAGGCCTTCGCCACGCTGTCCGCCGAGCTGCGCGAGCTGGCGCGGCGCACCGGCAAGACCGTGCGCGTCGCCGTCGAGCCCGAGCCGGGCTGCGTGCTCGACACGGTGGAGGACGTGGTCTCGTGGCTCGCCGCGCGCACCGGCCCCGAGTGGCCCGAGGACCGGCGCATCGATCCCGAGTACGTCGGCGTCTGCCTGGACACGTGCCACCTGGCGGTGTCGTTCGCCGACCCGGCGGGCGCCGTCCGCCGGATCACCGACGCGGGCCTGCGCGTGGTCAAGGTGCAGGCATCCGCCGCCCTGGAGGTCGCCGACCCGGCGGCGCCGGGCGCGCGGGACGCCGTCGGGCGGTTCGTGGAGCAGCGCTACCTGCACCAGGTGCGCGAGCTGGCGGCGTCGGGCGACGTGCTGGCCTCCGACGACCTGCCCGCGGCGCTCGGCGACGCGGACCGCCGACCGGCCCTGCCGGGCGACGGGCCGTGGCGCGTGCACTTCCACGTGCCGCTGCACCACGAGCCGGCGCCGCCGCTCGCGGCGACGACCGAGGTGCTGCGCGACGCCGTCGCCGCGGTCCTGGCCGCACCGCACGGCGCCGAGGCGCACCTCGACGTCGAGACGTACACGTGGTCGGTGCTGCCGCCCGACGTGCTGCCGGACGGCGCCGACGAGCTCGTGACAGGGATTGCCGCGGAGCTCCGCTGGGCCCGACAGCACCTTTCTGCACCTGCCATCGCAAGCACAACCGCCACCACCGCCGTCTCCCCCGCCATGGAAGGAATCGACGCATGAAGCCCGTCCTGCTGCTCGACGTCGTCGGGCTCACTGCCCGCGCCCTGGCCCACATGCCGCGCCTGCGGCGGCTCGCGGGGTCGGGCTGGCAGTCCGAGCTCGCGACCGTGCTGCCCGCCGTGACGTGCAGCGTGCAGTCGACGATGCTGACCGGGCTGATGCCTGCCGAGCACGGGATCGTCGGCAACGGCTGGTACTTCCGCGAGCTGGGCGACGTGTACCTCTGGCGCCAGCACAACCGGCTCGTCGCGGGCGAGAAGCTGTGGGAGACCGCACGCCGGCACGACGCGATGTACACCGCCGACAACGTGTGCTGGTGGTACGCGATGGGCATGACCACCGACGTCACGGTCACGCCGCGCCCGATCTACCACGCCGACGGGCGCAAGTCGGCCGACGCCTACGTCCGGCCGGAGTCGATGCATGACGAGCTGACCGGCCGGTTCGGCGACTTCCCGCTGTTCACGTACTGGGGCCCGACGGCGTCCATCGCCTCGACGCGGTGGATCGTCGACGTGACCCGGCACCTGCTGCGCACGCGGAAGTCCCAGCTCACGACGGCGTACGTGCCGCACCTCGACTACGACCTGCAGCGCTTCGGGCCGACCTCGCCCGAGGCCGACCGAGCGGCGGCCGACCTCGACGTCGCCCTGACGCCGCTGCTCGACGACGCCGAGGCGGCGGGCGTCACCGTCGTCGCGGTCTCGGAGTACGGCATCGGGCCCGCGAACCAGCCGGTGGACATCAACCGGATCCTTCGGCGCGAGGGCTTCCTGGAGGTCTACACGCAGGACGGCCGCGAACAGCTCGACCCGTGGACGTCGCGCGCCTTCGCCGTCGCCGACCACCAGGTGGCGCATGTCTACGTCGCCGACCCGTCGGATGTGACCCGGGTCGCGGGCCTGCTGCGCGGAGTGCCCGGCGTCGACGAGGTGCTGGACCGCGAGGCGCAGGCCAGGTACGGGCTGGACCACGAGCGGGCGGGCGAGCTGGTCGTCGTCGCCGAGCCGCGCGCGTGGTTCACCTACTACTACTGGCTGGACGACGACCGGGCGCCCGAGTTCGCGCGCGGCGTCGACATCCACCGCAAGCCCGGCTACGACCCCGCAGAGCTGTTCTTCGACCCGGCCGACCCGCTGGCCAAGGCGAAGGCGGGCCTGAACCTGGTGCGCAAGAAGCTCGGCCTGCGGTACGCGATGAGCACGACCCCGCTCGACGCGTCGTACGTGCGCGGCACGCACGGCCGCCTGCCCGACTCGTCGGCGGACACGCCGCTCGTGCTGTGCTCGGACGACCGGGTGCCGTCGTCCGTCGCGCGCTGGGTCGAGGACGACGCCGGCCAGGTGCCGGCGACCGCGGTCAAGGGGCTGGTGCTGGACCTGCAGGGCGTGCCCTATGCCGCCGCGACCCGGCACGGCTGACCGCGCTCTCCACAGCGGGGACGATACCTCGGGGCATGAACAGGAGGGCGACGACCAGCAGTCCGCCGTAGGTCGCATACTGCAGGATCGGCCCCAGTGTTGGCGGCAGCTGGGGCTGGCTGCTCACCAGGTTGAGGACCTGGAGGAGGGTCGAGACGAGCACGGCACCGACGACCCCTCCCCACAGGGTCCCCAGGCCTCCCACCACGGCCATGATCACGTAGGTGAACGACTCGAGCGCCGGGAACGAGTCCGGGCTCACGTAGGGCGTGAAGAACGCCGAGAGCCCGCCGGCCAGGCCGGCGTACATCGCCGACAGCGCGAAGATGACGAGCTTGTCGCGCATGACCGGAACGCCCGCCGACTCCGCCGCGGTCTCGCTGCCCGCGAGTGCGCGGATACCACGACCGAACCGGCTGTCCACGATGCGGTGGGTGACGAACAGGACCAGCGCCAGCAGCCCGAGGGTGAGCAGCACGTAGGGGCGCTGGTCCGCGAACACGAACCCGCCGACCCCGAACGCGGGGATGCCGCTGATGCCGAACGCGCCGCCGAGGATGTCGAAGGTGCTCATCGCGGTCTGCACCATGAGCAACAGGGCCAACGTCCCGAACGCCAGGTAGTGGCCCCTCAGCCGCAGCAGTGGCACGCCGACCAGGGCGGCGAAGGCGCCGGCGACGAGGGGTGCCGCGACGAGCGCGACCAGCGGCGGCAGCCCCAGGCGCGTGGTCCCGACCGCGACCGTGACTGCGCCGGCCGCGACAAACGCGCCCTGGCCCAGGGAGGCCTGGCCGGCGTACCCCATCAGGAGGGACAGCCCCGTCACGACGATGGCCGCGAGAAGCATGCGCATCAGGAAGGTGAGGTCGCCCATCACGAACGGCGCGACGCACCCGGCGACCGCCGCGACGACCACCACGACGCTCCTGAGGTTGACACGGTTCATCACTTGACCTCCTCCTGCACGAAGGCGCGGCTCCGGATGATCATGATGACCAGCATGAGGAGGAGCGCCATCTCGGTTTGGTATGACCCGTTCAGGTAGCCGGCGGTCAGCTGGCCGGCGACGCCGAGACACAGGCCGCCGAGCAAGGTGCGCAGGGGGCTGGTCAGGCCGCCGAAGACGGCGGCCGCGAAGCCGCTGAGGACCAGCGGCAGGTCCGAGTAGAACGAGAGCGGGTTGCTCGGAGCGATGAGGACGCCGGCGAGGCCACCGAGGATCCCGGCCAGGCCGAACGCGAGCAAGCCCATCTTGCGGACGTCGATGCCGACCATCCTCGCCGCGAAGGGGTTCGACGCGCTGGCCGTCAGCCCCTTGCCGAGGTAGGAGCGCGAGAAGAACAGGGCCAGAGCCGTGAACGCCACCCCGGTCGCAGCAACCACGAGCAGTCGCTGACGTTCCACCTCGGCGCCGAGAATTGTCACCGAACCGCCGAGGCCCGGCGGGGCGACAGGGTCCTGACCCCACAGCCAGATGATCGCCGCGGAGATCAGCATGGACGCTCCGAGCGTCACGATCAGCGAGATCAGGGGCGGAGTGCCGCGACGTCCGATCGCCAGCAGACCGATGACGAGCCCCAGCCCCCCGCACAACACGACGGAAACGATCTCGCCCAGGCCGTGCGGCAGCAGTCCGTCCAGCAGGGTGGCGGACGCCATGCCGCCGACGATGGCGACCGACCCCTGGGCGAAGCTGACCACGCGTGTGACCCGGTGCACCACGACGAAGCCGCTGCCGATCAGAGCAAACGAGGAGCCCAGGGCGATCCCCGAGATCAGGTAGGCGACGAGCTCGGTCACGTGGACACCTCCGTTGTTGTCTGGGCGGTCGGACCCGTCATCGCTTCAGCGACGCCGAGGTCGCCGAAGTAGGCCTTGCGTACTGTCTCGCTCTGCGCCAGCTCAGCCGACGGTCCGGTCGCGATGATCCGGCCGGCCTCCAGCACCAGGGCACGCGGGCAGACGCCGAAGGCGAGAGTGACCTCCTGCTCGACCAGGAGGACGGCAGTGCCGCGCTCGCGATTGAGGAAGCGGAGATGCTCGGCCAGCTCGGCCACCACGAGGGGCGCCAGCCCCAGTGACAGCTCGTCGATCGCCAGGAGGTCCGGACGGGCCATCAGGGCGCGCCCGACGGCCACCATCTGCTGCTGGCCGCCGGAGAGCCGCCCCGCCTTGCGCTTGCGCATGCCGGCGAGGTCCGGCAGCAGGTCGTACACCTCGCCCAGGTCCCGGTTGCGGATCGACCAGCCGCCGAGCAGCAGGTTGTCCTCGACGCTCATGTCGGCGAACATCTGCCGGCCCTCGGGCACCTGGGCGATCCGGCCTTCGCAGGCCACGGTGCCGGAGTGCGGCGGGACCAGCCCACTGATCGCGTTGATGAGGGTCGACTTCCCGGCGCCGTTGGGACCGACGAGGGCAACCATCTCACCCGCACCGACCTCGAACGAGACGCCGTCGACGGCGACCGCGGACCCGTAGCGGACCACGAGGTCATCGATTCGCAGCATGCGTGGCTCCTGTTCCGAGATAGGCCTTGATCACCGCCGGGTCGGAGGTGACCTCGGAGGGTGTGCCGTCGGCGATCACCCGCCCGAGGTCCAGCACAGTGATGCGCTCGGCGAGCGAGGTGACCAGGCCGACGTCGTGCTCGACCAGCAGGATCGTGGTGCCGTCGCGGCGCAGCTCACCGATCAGCTCGGCGAGCTCCTGCCGCTCTGCGGCGCGCAGCCCCGATGCGGGCTCGTCGAGGAGGAGCACCCGCGGCAGCCCCGCGAGCGCGCGGGCGACCTGGAGCCGGCGCTGCTGGCCGAGCGGGAGCCCCTCGGCCGGGCGCGAGGCCCAGTCGAGGAGCCCCACCCGGCTCAGGCATTCCTCGGCCTGGGCCCGGATCGCCCGCTCCTCCCGCCGCTGTGACGGCGGGCGCAGCGCCGCCGCGACGACGCCGGCCCGGGTGTGCGCGTGCGCGCCGACCATCACGTTGGCCAGCAGGCTCATCCCGGGGAAGACCCGAGCGCCCTGGAACACGATCCCGACACCCCGGCGTGCCCGCGCGTGCGCAGGCAGCCGATCGATCCGCCGTCCGGCGAGGCTGATCGTGCCGCTCTCCGCCCGGATGTGGCCGGCGATGAGGTTGAACAGTGTCGACTTGCCGGCTCCGTTGGGGCCGATGATGCCGCGCAGCTCGCCCTCCGCCACGGTCAGCGTGACGTCCTGGTTGGCGTAGACGCCACCGAAGCGGCGCGACACCCGGTCGATCGTGAGCATGGTCTCTCCGGTCGTCTTGCCTGCGGTCACTTCGGCAGATCGGTCTCGAACCGTGCCAGCGAGTACTCCGTGGTCTTGAAGTCGCCATCGGTGATCGTGACGATCGCGACCGCGTCGGTGTCCAGGCCGGCGTGGTCGTCGGACGAGAACGTGAACCGGCCGGTGGGCGTGAGCTCGTCGAGGCCCTCCAGGGCGTCGCGCACCTTCTCCCGGTCCGCCGATCCCGCCTTCTCGATGGCGGCGACGAGCAGCTGGACGCCGGTGGCGCCGTCGAAGGCGAACTGGGGCGGGTAGGAGCCGTTGGCCTCGACCCACGGGTCGGCGAAGCCGTCGACGAGGTCCTTGAGCGGGCCGGCGGGGAGCTCACGTCCCGGCACTGCGATGCTGCTGGTCATCGTGACGCCCTCGGCCGCGGCGCCGGCGGGCTCGGCGTACAGCTGCGACGCCTGGGCCCCGGTCATCAGCAGCGGGATGCCACTGCCTTCCATCTGCTTGGTGATGATCACCGGCGCCGGACCGGCGCCCCAGACCAGGAACCCGTCGGGAGCGGCAGCCTTCACCTTGGAGACGAGAGGGCTGAAGTCCGTCCCGGTCTGGTCGTAGGCCTCGTCGACGACGACGTCGATGCCGGCCTCCTTCGCCGCGGCGACGGTCGCCTCGTTGCCGGTCTCGCCGTAGAGGTCGTCACCGGTGTAGCCGATCGCCAGCGTCTCGTAGCCCTGGTCGGCCATGTAGTCGACCATCGCCTGGGCGTAGACCTCGGGAATGGCGACACCCGTGAAGGCGTAGGGGTTGCTGCCGTCCGCGAACGCACTGACCGGTCCCAGCGCCAGCGTCGGGAGCTTGCTGGACTCCGCGCTCGGCCCCACGGCTGTCGACGCCGACACGAACGACGAGGACAGGATGGCGCTGTAGCTGGGATCCGCGGCCAGCTGGTTGTACTCCGTGACCGACTGCGGGACATCGGACTTGTCGTCCTTGATGGTGACCTCCAGGTCGCGGCCGAGGACACCTCCTGCCTCGTTGATCGCGTCGACCTCCTGCTCGATGGCCGCCTTGTCTCCCGCGCCCAGTGGCGACAGGAAGCCGGTCAGCGGGATGACTACGCCGATCTTGATCGGGCCGGAGCCCTCTGTGGAGGTGCCGCCGGAGGAGCTGCACGCCGACAGGCTGAGCACTCCGACCACGGCGACAACAGCAAGCCGGGACTTGAACATGGTCACTCTCTTCATTGAGACGGCCGAGTTATCAGGTTCCCTGTTATCAGGGATCCTGATGATGGAGTATGGCCGGGGTCACACGGCTCGTCAAGGGTCCGTAGAATCTGCCGGATCTGCGCTCGAAACGGGCAATACTCCGCCCAGGCCTCGGTTCGGCAGATTCTTCGACGCCGCCCGTTTGACACTGCGACAGCCACCACCACAGACTGGCCTGTCGTCAGGGAGCCTGATGAAAAGGTGGCAACGATGATCGGGCGATGGAGAGGTGGGGCGGGGCGCTCATGACCGGTTCGGAGGCGGTGCCGGCCCATGACCGGGACGTGACCCTGCTGTACATCATCAAGCAGGTCGAGCTCGCCGTGCGACAGGCGCTCGACGACGTCGTCGCGACCGCCGACCTGACCGCGCTGCAGTACACCGCCCTCACCGTGCTGGAACGGCATCCCGGGATGACCTCGGCGGAGCTGGCCAGGAACTCGTTCGTCCGGGCCCAGACGATGGCCGAGATGGTGACCTACCTGCTCGGCCGCGGGCTCGTCACCCGAGAGCGGGACCCGGGCAACCGCAAGCAGTACCTCCTCGCGCTGAGCCGCGAGGGCCAACAGGTCCTGGACGACCTCCACGACGACGTGGCCGACGTCGAGGCCCGGATGCTCGAGGGCTTCGACCTGGGCCAGACGGAGATCCTCCGCACGTACCTGTCCCGGTGCCGGCACTCGCTGGCCGGGCAGCCACACCGCTGAGCGGGGTGGCCTGAGGTTCGGACGCGTCCCGGCTCAGGACAGCAGGAGCTTCTCCAGGCGGGCCGACGCCGCGACCGCGCCCACCAGGCCGAGCCCCACGAGGTACGCCACGTGGACCCAGATCCCCGCGTCGACCTGGCCCAGCATGAGCGCTCGTTCGAGCGCCACGCCGTGGTACAGCGGGGTGGCCTGCACCAGCCACTGGAGCGCCGGCGGGTACGTCGCCAGGGGAAAGAACGTGGCGCTGAACAGGAACATGGGCTGGATCGCGAGGGTCACGTAGTCGAAGTCGACCCAGGACCGCATGAACGTGGTGGCGAACATGCCGATCGCCGCGAACGCGAACCCGATGAGCACGGCTGCAGGCAGGGCGAGCAGCGCCCACCACGACGTGACGGCGCCCGCGAGCGCCGCGACGACCAGGAACAGGCCGGAGTAGATGGCGCCGCGGATGAGCGACCAGCAGATCTCGCCCACCGCGATGTCTCGTGGCCCGAGCGGGGTCGCCAGCACGGCGTCGTACAGCTTGGCGTACTTGAGCTTGAAGAACACGTTGAACGTGGAGTCGAAGACTGCCCCGTTCATGGCGGACGCCGCGAGCAGGGCGGGCGCCACGAACGCCGCGTACGGCACCACGGCGCCGGAGTCGGTGGTCACGGTCCGGACCAGGCTGCCGATGCCGATCCCCATGGAGAACAGGTAGAACACGGGCTCGGCGAAGCCTGTGACCAGCGCTATCCACAGGTGCCGGTAGGCGCGGATGTTGCGCTCCACGAGCATGCGCGCCATCCCGGCGCCGGCGGGGATGGGCACGGCCCGGGCGATGCGGGAGGCGAGGCCGCGTCGGTCGACCGGCGCTGTCGTCGTGCTCACTTGACCAGCCTCCTGGTCAGGGCTCGCTCGCACAGCACCCAGCCGACCAGGACGAACACCAGGAGCACACCCACGTGCAGTGCCAGCCAGGGCGGGTCGACGGCGCCCAGGGCGACCATGCGCGCGGACTCGACGCCGTGCCACAGGGGGGTCACCCAGGCGAGCGGCTGCATCCAGGCCGGGAGCTGGTCGATCGGGAAGAAGGTGCCGCTGAACAGCATGAGCGGGGTCGCGATGAGGCGGAACAGGATGGTGAACCCGTCCTCGGTCTCCTGGGTCGCGGTGAAAGCGAAGATGGGGACCGTGAAGGCGAGGCCGGTGAGCACGGCGATCGGGAGGCACCACAGCGCGCCCCACGTGGTGAACCCGTTGAACAGGGACGCGACCAGCATGAACACGGCGGTGGAGACGACCAGCCGGCCGGCGATCGAGCCGAGGTGCCCGACCAGGATGTCCCGTACGCGCAGCGGAGTGGCGAGCATGGAGTCGTAGAGCCTGCTCCACTTGATGTAGTCCATCACCGGATAGGTCGCCTCGAACATGGCGAGCCACATGGTCTGCATGACCACGATCGCCGGCGCCACGAACTGCAGGTAGGGCACGCCGCCGAGGCCGCCGGTGCGCTCGTCGATCAGCGAGCCGAGGCCGATACCCATGGCCAGCAGGAAGAACAGCGGCGACACGAACGTGCTGATGATGGTGCCGCGCAGCGTCCGCCGGTAGACGAGCAGCAGGTACCCCGTCACGGCGCCGATCCGCTCCCGCGCCGCCAGCGGCGGGCGCGGGCCGTGCTCGCCGCGTGCGGTGAACGTGTCGGTGCTCATCAGCCCGCTGGTCATCAGTCCACCAGCGTCCGGCCGGTCAGGTGCAGGAACACGTCTTCCAGGGTGGAACGGCGCACCAGCGACGACAAGGGCTGGACACCGCGTTCGTGGACGCCGGCCGCCGCCGCGTCGCCGTCCTCCGCGTAGACCAGCAGGCGGTCCGGCAGCACCTCGATGCGCTCGCCGATGCCCGCGATCTTGGCGCCGAACTCGGCGTGGTCGTCGGCGTCGAACCGCAGCTCGAGCACCTCGCGCGTGGAGTGCCGCCGGATCAGCGCCTGCGGCGACCCCTCGGCGACGATGCGCCCGTGGTCCATGACGACGAGCCGGTCGCACAGCTGCTCCGCCTCGTCCATGTAGTGCGTGGTCAGGATCAGGGTGACGCCCTGCCGCTTGAGCCGGAACAGCCGGTCCCAGAGCAGGTGGCGAGCCTGCGGGTCGAGGCCGGTGGTCGGCTCGTCGAGCAGCAGCATCTCCGGGGTGCTGATCAGCGCCCGGGCGATCGTCAGGCGACGTTTCATGCCGCCCGACAGCGGCTCCACCCGATCCTTGGCGCGCTCCGTCAGCTGTGCGAACTCCAGGAGCTCGACCGCACGCTCGCGCACCTGGGCGCGCGACAGGCCGAAGTACCTGCCGTACACCCACATGTTCTCCTCGACCGTGAGCTCCTGGTCCAGCTGGTCCTGCTGGGGAACGACGCCGAGCCGGGCGCGGATCTGCGGCCCGTGGGTGGCCGGGTCCTGACCGAAGATCCGCAGCTCGCCGCTCGTCACCGGCGACACTGCCCCGACCATGCGCATGGTCGACGACTTGCCGGCCCCGTTGGGTCCCAGGAATCCGAACGACTCCCCCTTGTGCACGGCGAAGTCGACGCCGTCGACCGCGGTGAGGTCGCCGAACCTCTTGGTCAGACCGCGCGCGCTGAGGAGGATCTCTTCGGCCATGCCTCACACCCTAGGACGGGCCACCGACACGGCGAGCGGGGCGGCGAGCGACACGGCGGGGAAGCTCCCGGTCGTGTGACGCCGGCCCTTCGGCTCCGTGCCGTGCGACGTCGGCCGATATGTGCTGGAGTGGACATAGGGCTGACAACCGGGAGGTACCGCGATGAGTGACCCGAACCGCCCCTACGACCCCGACTACGGGGAACAGCCTCCTCCGGCCTATCCGCCGCCGGCGCAGGCACCGGGGACGCCGACCCGGCCGGTGGGGCAGACACCCGACGAGACGGTCCAGCCCGTCACGGCCGGAACGGAGGACCCGCGCCTCGGACTCGAGGTGGGCCGCTTCTGGGCCGGGGCGCTGGCGACGATGCTCGTGGCCGGCCTCATCGGGCTCGCCGCGGACTTCATCCTCGAGGAGGTCTTGCACCTCGAGATCAGCTCTCAGGCCGACCTGCTCAGCACCGGATCCGACATGATGGCCTGGGTCGTCGCGGGAGCGCTCTTCGCCCTGGTGGCCGCCGTCCTGCTCTATGTTCTCGTGCTGAGCACGCCGCGCCCGAGGACGTTCTTCGGCTGGGTGGTCGGTCTCGCCACCGCGATCCTCGCCGCCCTGCCGTTCGCCGGCGACTTCGAGCTCGTGCCGGCCATCCTCGCCGCGCTCGTCTGGATAGTCATCGGCTCCGCGACCTACTCGCTCCTGACCGGCACGCTGAGCCGAACGGTCGTGCAGCGCACGCCCTGATCCTCACTGTGTTGTGAGCGGGATCGTTGCGACTAGACGCCCGTCTTAGCCGCAACGATCGCGCCCACAACAAGTGAGGATCACGCGGGTCAGGGGATGCCGGTTACCGTGGTTCCCGTCTTGGTCAGGGTGTAGGTGACCGTGTCGCCGCTCCAGAAGTGGAACGTCAGGTCGACCCTGCCGTCGTTCACCTCGGCGAAGAAGTCCGGGGTGAGGGTGATGGTCCGTGCCGCGTAGTCCGGGCTGAACGTCACGTCGAACTGCTTGTACGACGTCCAGCTCGCCGGCCCCGCGTTGGAACCGTCCGCGTACGTCGCCTCCATGGTCGCGAGCTGGTCGCCGTTGAACGACGTCGGGATCTTGAACGACGCCGTCGTGCCCGAGGCGGCCCGGAGCACAGACGTCGCCTGGTTGATGATCCGCAGCGTCCACGGCACACCACTCGAGTACCGGACCACGAGCTTGGCGGCCGGACCCGGCTTCCGATCGCCCGCGAGCCGCTTCAGCAGCGCGGCCGACAGCGTGAGCTTGTTGCCCACCCGGATGTAGTCGGTCCCCGCCTTCAGCTTCGCGCCGTCGTGCAGGAGGGCCTGGAAGCTGGTCCCGTTCGGGTTGAGGCTGAGACGCCGGGCGGAGATGCCGCCCGAGGCGGGCACGAACACCAGGTCCGACGTCGCCGTCCCCGACCGCTGCGTCCAGCTCGACGAGATCTGGGCGAACAGTGCCCGGTCTCGCCACCTGTTCGCGGTGCGGTCGAAGTGCTGCCCGTTGTCCCAGAGCATCGTCGTGAAGCCGCGCTGCCGGGCGGCATAGCCGAAGTACTCGAAGTACTTCAGCTTCTCGCCCTGCTCGATGGTCCCGATGTTGTTGTCGAACCCGAGCAGACCGTACTCCCCGATGATCACCGGCACGCCACGTGCGGTGAACGCGGAGCTCACCAGGTCGAGCTGGTCGATCAGGCTCTGCCGCGACTCGGCGTTGAACCGGGTGTAACCGGCGATGTTCACGCTGAAGTGCCAGGGCCCGTAGTTGTGCACGGTGGCGATGAGGTTCGGGTCGTCCAGGGCGGCGATCTCCGCGGCCAGGGCGTCGAGCAGGGCCGGATCGGACCCCGTGTGCAGCGTCGGCAGCACCAGCGGCCGCGTCGCGTTCACGCCGCCCGAACCACGCACGATCTCGTGGAACACCCTGTTGAGCTCGGCCAGCAGCTCGAGCTCCTGGGCCTCGCCCGAGCTGCCCGCGAACTGCGGCTCGTTGACGCTCTCGAACGTGAGCCGGGGGCTCTCGTTCTTGAATCGCTCGGCGATCTGCGTCCACGTGTCGCTGTAGCGGTCGAGCACGGCGTCATGGTCGGTGGGCATCGCGTTCACCCACTGCCAGGAGTCGTGGTGGACGTTGATCATCACGTAGAAACCGTCATCGAGTGCCCAGTCCACCACCTCCTGGACCCGGTCGAGGTAGGCCGGGTCGATCGTGTGGTCCGGAGCGCCGCCCTGGTGCTGGCTCCACGTCACGGGGATGCGGATGCTGTTGAACCCCTGAGCACGAATCTGGTTCAGGAACTCCTCGGTGATGCGCGGGTTGCCCCACGACGTCTCGTCGCTACCGGTCGAGTCGAGGGCGTTGCCCAGGTTCCAGCCGGGCTGCATGGCGGCAGCGATGTCCGTGATCGTTGCCTGGGGCTCCGCCCCCACCGTGTTGTTGACCTGCAGCGGCGCGGCCTGCCCGTCCGTCGCGGCACGTACTTCCGCAGTGGCAGGTGCCTTCGCTGGGGCACGAGCCCCTTGCCTGGCGATGCTTTCAGGCTGTGGACTGTTGGTCGTCTCGGTCCCGGCCGCTGGTGCGACCGAGGTGAGAATGAGTGCGAAGCCGGCGGCTATGCCAGCCAGGCTGCGCGCAGTTCTCTGCATGGACAAGAAGGCCCTTCTGGGGGAGGTACCTGCGGGAACGCCCCAATGCTGGGGGCGGGACGCGATGGCGTCAAGGTTTGGTTCGCCTCGCGTGCACCCGGAGCCGCACGACAGCCCGCACCCCCTGAGTGCCTACGCGAGACCCGCATCCCGCGCGGCGATCGCCGCCTGGACACGCGAGGTGACGCCGAGCTTGGCGAGCACCCTGGACACATGGGTCTTGGCGGTGGCCTCGCTGATCATCAGCTCGCCGGCCAGCTCCGCGTTCGACAGTCCGCTCCCGAGGCCCGCCAGCACGTCGCGCTCGCGCGGCGTCAGGTCCGCGGGCAGCTCCTTCGCCGGGCCGCGATGGCGGACGCCGTTCCCCTCGCGCGGCGCGGACAGCTCCGCGATGAGGCGGCGCGTGACCTCCGGCGCGACCACGCCGTCGCCCGCCGCGACGTGCCGCACGGCGTCCACCAGCGCCGTCGCCTCCGCCGTCTTCAGGAGAAAGCCCGCGGCTCCCGCCCGCAGCGCGCCGAACACGTACTCGTCCAGGTCGAAGGTCGTGAGCACCAGAACCTCGGACAACCCCTCCTCGACGATCTGCCGGGTCGCGGTCACGCCGTCGGTCCCCGGCATCCGGACGTCCATGAGCACGACGTCGGGGCGCAGCGCCCGCGCGTTCGCCACCGCCACCGCGCCGTCGCCGGCCTCGCCGACCACCTCGATGTCGCCGGCCGTCGCGAGCAGCATCCGCAGGCCCGCGCGGATCGCCGCGTGGTCGTCGGCGAGCAGGACGCGGATCATGCGCGAAGTCCCGGCGCGGGGGTTGGCGCGTCGGGCGACAGCTCGGCGGGCTCGGCGGGCTCGCGATCAGGCAGGGGCAGGACGGCCCGGACCCGCCACCCCGCGCCGTCGGGCCTCCCGCCCGGCCCCGCCTCGAAGGTCCCGCCGATGGACTCGACGCGCTCCTGCATGGAGACCAGCCCGAGGCCGGTCCCGACGCCGACGTCGGCCGGGTCGCGAAGCGTGTCGCCGGGGCGCAGGCCGGTGTCGTGCACCTCGATCTCCAGCCGGTCACCCGCGGCGACACGAAGCTCCGCGCGGGCGCCGCCGTGCTTGAGCACGTTCGTCAGCGACTCCCGCACCACCCGGTACACCGAGTGGTCCACCGCCGCGGGCAGGACGGCACCACCGGTCAGCACGCCGTCGGGATCGGTCACCGTGAGGTCCAGCCCGCCGAGCCGCACCTGCTCCAGCACGGGTGCGAGCTGCGCCACCCGCGGCGCGGCCAGGAGGTCGGAGGCGCCCGACGCCCGGACCGAGCCCGTGCCCTCCGCGGCCCCGGCCCCGCCGTCCGCCCCTGGACCGTCCTGACCCGTCTCGGCGCGCAGCACCCGGATCATCGCCTGCATGTCCCGCAGCGAGGCGAGGCTCTCCGCGCGGATGCTGCGCAGCGCCGCGCGGTCGCGCTCGGGCTCGGACGGGCCGGCGAGCGCGGCGCCCGAGGTGATGGTGATCGCGGAGAGGTGCGAGGCGACGACGTCGTGCAGGTCGCGGGCGACGGCGGTGCGCTCGGTGCGGACGGCGTCGTGCCGCGCGGCCTCGGCGAGCCGGAGGAGCGCGGTGCTGCGATCGCGCTCGAGCCGCCCCCGCTCGTGCGCGGCGGCGGTCAGCTCGCGGCCCTGGCGCACGTTGGCGCCCCACCACATCGGCATGACCAGCAGCGTGACCGCCTGGATCCCGGCGAGCACCGCCGCCCTGACGTCGTTCGTCTCCTGGCCGACCACGATCATGAAGGCGAGCGAGACGACTGCGACGCCGACGGCGGTGACGCGCCGCGCCGCCGGGCGACCGTGCAGGTGGACGGCGTAGAGCGCCTCCCACAGGATCACGAAGAGGCCGACGCTGCCACCGAGCGCGACGTCGGCCGCGAACGCGGCGGTGGCCACTCCCAGCGCGCCGAGCGGGTGGCTCCGGCGCCAGACCAGCGCGGTGCAGCCGACGACGGCCAGGACGGCGAACCACCAGGACGGCACGTTCCCAGGCCCGCTCCAGGAGGTCCGGACCAGGCCCAGTGCGTCGAGCGTCAGCGCTATGACCAGGAGGCCTGCCGCCGTGATGACGTCTCCGCGCCGGTCCTCGGCCATGACCATCCTGGCGACGGGCGCGATCGGGCCGGGCAGGCGGAACATGCCACCATCTCAGCACGGGGAGGCGTGCGGCGGATCATCCGAAGGATGTATGCGGCTCTCGGCACTTCGGCCGATGTGTCCGCGCGGGGCCCGCGCCAGGCTGTGCCGCATGGACTTCCTCTCCGCCGAGCTCACGGGCGCCGCGCTGGTCGGTGCCCTGGCCGTGCTCGCGCTCATCGACTCGACGAGCTTCGGCACCCTGCTCATCCCGGTGTGGCTGCTGATGGCGCCGGGTCGGGTCCGCGTGGGGCGGATGCTGCTGTACCTCGGGTCCATCGCCGGGTTCTACGCGCTGGTCGGGCTGTCGATCCTGCTCGGGGCGGGCGCGCTGAGCGACACGCTCACTGCCCTGTCCGGCACCCGCCCGTTCCTGATCGCGCAGCTCCTCCTGGGCGTCGGGCTGTTCGCGTGGAGCTTCAAGCTGGAGCCCGCCGGCGGCCGAAAGCCCGACCGGCCGGCGCGGACGGGCCGGGTGAGCCGCTGGCGCGAGCGGGTGCTCGGCAGCGAGTCGGGAAGCGGTGCGGCGCTGGCCGGGCTCGCGGTCGGGGCCGGGCTGGTCGAGGTCGCGACGATGCTCCCCTACCTCGCGGCGCTCGGCCTGATCGGGACGCAAGGTCCGGGCTGGCCGGCGTCGGGCCTCTGGATCCTGGGGTACTGCGTGGTCATGGTCGCGCCCGCGCTCGGGCTGACCGCCGCCCGGGTGCTCGCGGCGCGGCTCGTGGAGCGTCCGCTGGGCCGGCTGGACGGCTGGCTCACCCGGAACGCCGCGAGCACCACCGCCTGGGTGGTGGGCATCGTGGGCTTCCTGGTCGCCCGCGACGCCATATCCCGCCTCTGGCCCTGACGGGTCCGCGAAGTAGAGCGCCTGTCCGGACAGGCGCTCTACCGCGCGGAACTCAGGCCAGGCGGCGCATCCAGTTGTGGCGGTCCTCGGCGCGGCCGTACTGGATGTCGGTGAGCTCCTGGCGGATCGCCAGCGTCAGCTCGCCCGGCTCCCCGCCGTTGACCTCGTGGTTGAACGTCGCCCCGGCGAGGCGCCCGACCGGCGTCACGACGGCGGCCGTGCCGCACGCGAAGAACTCCTTGACCTTGCCGGACTTGAGCCCTGCCGCGACCTCCGCGAGCGGGATCCGCCGCTCCACCACCTCGTACCCGCGGTCCGCGGCGAGCTGGAGGACGGAGGCGCGGGTGATCCCCTCCAGGATCGAGCCGAGCTCGGGCGTGTGGAGGGTCCCGTCGTCCTGCACGAGGAACACGTTCATGCCGCCGAGCTCCTCGAGGTAGGTGCTGGTGGCCGCGTCGAGGAAGCAGACCTGGTCGAAGCCTTCCTGCTGCGCCTGGAGCTGCGGGAGGAGGCTCGCGGCGTAGTTGCCGCCGAACTTCGCGTCGCCGGTGCCTCCGGGCGGCCCTGCCCGGTGGTACTGCTCGGACACGTAGATCGACACCGGCTGGACGCCGCCCGGGAAGTACGGCCCGACCGGCGAGGCGATCACCAGGTACTCGGCCTCGAGCGCGGGGCGCACGCCGAGGAACACCTCCGACGCGTACATGAAGGGCCGCAGGTACAGGGACGAGTCCTCGCCGTCGGGCACCCAGTCGATGTCCGTGCGGACCAGGGCGGCCAGCGACCCGATGAAGTCGTCCACGCTGAGCGCGGGCAGCGCGAGGCGGTGCGCCGACCGGGCGAAGCGCGCCGCGTTCTGGTCCGGGCGGAACGTCCAGATGGAGCCGTCGGCGTGCTTGTAGGCCTTGAGGCCCTCGAAGATCTCCTGCGCGTAGTGCAGCACGGCCGTCGCGGGGTCGAGCTGCAGCGGACCGTACTTCTCGATCCGCCGGTCCCGCCAGCCGTCGGCGCTGGTCCAGGAGATCCGCGCCATGTGATCCGTGAACACCGTCCCGAACTTCGGCGCGCGGAGCGCGTCGACGCGCACCTCGTCCGGCGTCGGCACGTCCGTGGGCCGCACGTCGAAGAGCGCGACGAGGTTTTCGAGCCGGGTCGGGAGGATGGGGTCCGTCGTTGTTGTCATGTCGATGCCTTTCACCGGAATGCTGTTGTCAGTCTTCCACGCCCGGCACGGCAGGAGGAGCATTCCGAGCCGGGCGCGTGCCCGGACGGCCTTCGACGTACGACGGCGGCGCCCGGGTGCGGTCTGCGTGACCCGGGCGCCGCCGTCGTGCAGCGGGTTACTCGGTCACGCGGGCCGCGATGTCGCGGCCTACCTGGTCGGTGGTGCGTACAGCGTCGCCGCGGGCCGCGAGGTCCGCCGCAACGGCATCCTGGACCCGCGCGGACTCGGCCGCGAAGCCCAGGTGGTCCAGCAGGAGGGCGACCGAGAGGATGGTCGCCGTGGGGTCGGCCTTGCCCTGGCCCGCGATGTCGGGCGCCGAGCCGTGCACCGGCTCGAACATCGACGGCGTGGTGCGGTCCGGATTGATGTTGGCCGACGCCGCCAGCCCGATGCCGCCCGTGATCGCCGCGGCCTGGTCGGTGAGGATGTCACCGAAGAGGTTGTCGGTGACGATCACGTCGAACCGGCTCGGGTTGGTCGTGAGGTAGATGGTCGCGGCGTCGACGTGCGCGTAGTCGGTGGTGACATCGGGGAACTCGGCGTTCACCTTTTCGACGGTGCGGCGCCACAGGTGACCGGCGTGCACCAGCACGTTGTGCTTGTGCACCAGCGTGAGGTGCTTGCGCGTGCGGGCGTTCGCCCGGGTGAACGCGTCCCGGACCACGCGCTCGACGCCGAACGCG
Organism: Promicromonospora sp. NPDC057138; assembly: GCF_042670845.1. Lineage (NCBI taxonomy): Bacteria > Bacillati > Actinomycetota > Actinomycetes > Micrococcales > Promicromonosporaceae > Promicromonospora > Promicromonospora sp. NPDC057138. The sequence goes on from NZ_JBHUUX010000033.1 coordinate 26,674, forward strand.
GTGTTGACGCTGACCTCGGTGGCGATCTCGTGGGGCGTGCCGACGCGCAGCGCGCCGCCGTTGCCGACGTAGGGGCCCTCGGTGCCCTCGCGGACGACGACGAAGTCGATCTCGCCCGGGTTGGCCAGCGGGCTCGAGACGCCCTCGTACAGCTTGGTCGGGCGCAGGTTCACGTAGTGGTCCAGCGCGAAGCGCAGCTTGAGCAGCAGGCCGCGCTCCAGCACGCCGCTCGGAACCGATGGGTCGCCGATGGCGCCCAGCAGGATCGCGTCGTGGCCCTTGATCTTCTCGAGGTCCTCGTCGGTGAGGGTCTCGCCGGTCGCGTGCCAGCGGCGCGCACCGAGGTCGAACTCGGTGGTGGAGAGCTTGGTGCCCGACGGCGCCAGCGCCGCCTCCAGCACCGCGAGGCCTTGCTCCACGACCTCGGTCCCTATGCCGTCACCTGCGACCACTGCGAGGTCGATGCCGCCTGTCGTACCCACCTGTGCCATGTCCGGAGCCTACGCGCGCGACCGGTTGCCTGAGACGCGGGTCTCACGTGATGGACGTCGAGATATTGACCGCGAGTGGCTCAGTCGAAAGTCCACGACGTCGCCCCGCCGGGGTCCCGCACGAACAGAGCGTTGGCCTTCGTCGGCGTCACGCGGTACACGTGCCACGGGGGCGGACCCGCCGACGGCGCGCTGTACGGCGCGGTCAGCGCCGTGCCGGACTCGTCCACACGCGCGGGCCAGCCGCCTGCGGCCGCGACCTCGGCAATGTGCGCGACCGTGGCAGGGTCGGTCACCAGCTCGGCCGTCCCGTCCACCACGATGTCGTAGTCGTCCGCCGCTACCGCGACGGTGCACCGCGGCTCGCGCTCCATGTTCCGCCCCTTGCGGGCACCTCGGCCGGACACGATGTAGAAACGGCCGTCGTCCCAGAACGCCCCGACGCCGGTGGTGTGCGGGCTGCCGTCGGCGTTGACCGTCGTGAGCCAGTGCGAGTGGCGGTCCGGGCCCCGGCCGCCCGGCGCCTGGTCCCCGACGTCGGCGAGCGCCGCGGCCACGGGTTCCCACTGCAGCGGCGGGAGATCGTAGAGGTCGCCGAGATTCTTGGTCTTCACCTGTGTGCTCATGGTGAACCGACCGCCGTCAGGCCGGAAACTCATCGACAGCGCTACTGCTCCCTGGCCGAGAGCACGCAGAACTCGTTGCCGTCCGGGTCCGCCAGGACGGTCCAGGACGCGTCGTCCGGCTGCCCGACGTCGATCACCCTCGCGCCCAGCTCCACCAGCCGGGCGATCTCGGCGTCCCGGTCGTCGCTCGTGTGCGGCGCGAAGTCCCAGTGCAGCCGGTTCTTGCCGGTCTTCTCGTGCTCGACCAGGACGAACACCATGCCCGGCGGCACCTGGTGGAAGTCGAGCTTCTCCGAGAGGTCGAGCGCCCACGGCGGCGCCACGACCGACTCCGAGTCCAGCTCGAAGATGACCTCCCAGCCCAGTGCCTCGGCCCACCAGCGGGCCAGCTTCTTGTGGTCGGTGGACTCCACCACCGTCGAGTACCAGCGCAGCGCCATCGCCTTCACCTCTCCTTGGGTCCTGATGCACACACGGTAGGACGAGCCACTGACACTCCCGATGACTTCCCTGTTCGCCCCGCGCTTGAAGCGCAGTTGATCGCCTCAGGAAACAGATCCGAAATCCCGAGTCAGCAGACTCGGCGGGCAGTCGCCTCGTGCCCGTCGGACCGGAAGGATCCCCGTGACCACCACCGAGCCCCTGGCCACCACGCCGGTCGCCGCGATCGTCGAGGAGCTGCGCCCGCTCCTCGACGCCCGCCGGGCCACGCTCGTCGACGTCGCCGCAGACCTCCACGCGCACCCCGAGATCCGGTTCACCGAGGTGCACGCGGCCGCCCGGCTCACGGCCGAGCTCGACCAGGCCGGCTTCGCCGTGACCCGCGGCTACGCCGGACTCGACACTGCGTTCGTCGCACGCTGGTCGACGCCGGACGCCGACGGGGCGCCGACGATCGCCGTGTTCTGCGAGTACGACGCGCTCGAGGGGATCGGCCACGCCTGCGGCCACAACATCATCGCGGCCGCCGGGCTCGGCGCCGGCCTGCTCGTCAAGGACGCGCTCGAGCAGACGCCCGTCGCGGCGAACCTCGTCGTCATCGGCAGTCCCGGCGAGGAGGGCGCGGCGGGCAAAGTCCCGATGATCGAGGCCGGCGTGCTCGACGGCGTCGACCTCGCGATCATGGTGCACCCCTCGGGCAGGAACGCGATCGACGGATCGAGCCTGTCCCGGATCGCGCTCGACGTCGACTTCGACGGCCGGGCGAGCCACGCCGCCGCGAGCCCTGAGCTCGGCATCAACGCGCTCGACGCCGCGACGCTGTCGCTCACGGCGATCGGCCTGCTGCGCCAGCAGCTGACCGACGACGTCCGCGTGCACGCGATCATCGTCGACGGCGGACAGGCGCCGAACATCATCCCGGAGCACGCCTCGCTCCGCGCCTTCATCCGCGCCCAGAACCGGGACCACCTGCTCGAGAACGTCGTGCCGCGGGTCCGCGCCTGCTTCGAGGGCGCCGCCGTCGCGACCGGTGCGTCGGTCCGCGCGGTCGAGAACACGCCACCGTACTTCTCGCTCGTGCAGAACCCGACACTCGTCGGCCTCGCCGCGGACGCCTACCGGGCGCTCGGCCGCGAGCCGCAGACCGGCGCGCCGGCCGGCGGGTCGACCGACATGGGCAACGTCAGCCAGGTCGTGCCGGCGATCCACCCGATGATCGAGCTCGAACCGGAGCTGACCCCGCACACGCGCGAGTTCGCCGCCGCGGCCGCCGGGCCGCACGCGGCGGCCGCGATCACGGACGGTGCCGCGATGCTCGCGGCCGTGGCGCTCGCGGCGTTCCGGGACACCACGATCGTCGAGCGCGCACAGGCGGAGTTCGCGGCGCGCTGAGCGACACGACGGGCCGGCACCGCGGCCTCAGCCGGCCCAGCCCGGCCCGGCCAGGCCGGCAGGCCGGCAGGCCGGACCAGTCAGGACTTCGGGTAGAGCAGCTCGAACCGCTCGCACACGACCGGCATGTCCTGCGTGAACTCGCGGCCCTCGCCGAGGTTCCGGCGGAAGTACGCCTCGTGGTCCGCGCGCCACGACTCGAGCGTGCCGTCGCCCTCGCCCTCCGCCGCCGCGAAGTCCTCCTCGACCTCCTCGAACGTCGTCGTCTCGACACTCGTCGTGCGGATCAGAGCCCGCGGGTGGCCCTCGCCGTCGAGCAGGATCGACAGCTCGCCGACCACCGGAAGGGGCGCGCCCTCGTCGTCGTAGTCCCACAGGGCCGACGTCGTCGCCGTCTTGTCGCCCGCCAGGACCGCGCCGAGCAGCTTCTCCGCGAGCTCCGGCTCGTCGCCGAACGACCACGCCTGCGGCGGCACGGTCTCGCTCACGGTCTGGCCGACGACGATGCTCGCCTTCGCCATGCCCGCGTACTGGCGCGCGGCACCCCAGAAGTCGAGGACCTCGGCGGCCAGCTCCGCGTCCTCGACGGGCACCGCCTCAGGGTCGAACGTCGCGGGGTCGAACGGCTCGACCCCGGACTCGGCGTCGGTCGGCCTGTCGTCGTCCGCGGCCTGCGGGTTCACGTCGTGAGTCACGGGGACATCCTGCCCTAACCACCGACGCCGGACGAGGGCCGGGACACGTTACAAGCGCTAAACGATCAGGTAACGGACGCTTACCGGGTTTGCATATTCGTGACTGATCGTGGTCGGGTGGACGACGGTTCGCGTCTTATCGACGTGTTTTCGACAATTTTCTGCCAAGGCAAGGGGACTCTGTGCCAGCCATCGAGGCACATCATCTGTACAAGGTGTTCGGCCGCAAGGGCCGCGAGGGCGTCAGGCGCCTCGAGGCCGGCGCCGACGCCGACGAGCTGAAGCGAGAGGGGCTGACGCCGGCGGTCATCGACGCGTCGTTCACCGTCGAGGAGGGCGAGATCTTCGTCGTCATGGGCCTGTCCGGGTCCGGCAAGTCGACGCTGATCCGCATGATCAACGGGCTCCACCCACCGACCGCCGGGCATGTGGAGCTCTACGGCGAGAACATCACCGCCGCGACCGGCAAGGACCTGCGCCGGCTGCGCCGCGAGCGGATCAGCATGGTGTTCCAGCACTTCGCGCTGTTCCCGCACCGCTCCGTCATCGACAACGCGGCCTACGGGCTGGAGACCCAGGGCGTCGGCAAGGAGGAACGGCGCAGCCGCGCCCACGACGCGCTGGAGCTGTGCGGCCTGACCGGCTGGGACGAGCACCTGCCCAGCGAGCTGTCCGGCGGCATGCAGCAGCGCGTCGGCCTCGCCCGCGCGCTCGCCGCCGACACCGACATCCTGCTGATGGACGAGGCGTTCAGCGCCCTCGACCCGCTGATCCGGCGCGACATGCAGGACCAGCTCATCGAGCTGCAGCAGAAGCTCGGCAAGACGATCCTGTTCATCACCCACGACCTCAACGAGGCCATGCGGATCGGCGACCGGATCGCCATGATGCGCAACGGGCGGATAGTCCAGGTCGGGACGGCCGAGGAGATCCTCACCGACCCCGCCAACGACTACGTCGCCCAGTTCGTCGCCGACGTCGACCGCACCCGGGTCCTGACGGCCTCCTCCGTCATGGAGCCCCCCGCCGCCGTCCTCGGCTCCGAGCAAGGGCCGCGCGCCGCGCACAAGCTGATGCGCGAGCACCAGCTCCCGGCGATGTTCGTCACCGGACGCGATCGCACCCTCAAGGGCTACGTCACCGAGGACGAGGTCGGCAGGCACCTCGACCACAAGGACATCACCAACCTCATGAAGCCGGTACCCGACTTCGCCCGGGTCACCCCCGACACCGCGCTCGCCGACCTGTTCGGCCCGGCCGCCGAGACCCCCGCCATCGCGGTGGTGGACGACGCCGGCCGGCTCAGCGGCGTCGTCCCGCGCATCACGCTGCTCTCGGCGCTCGCGGCCTACGCCGAGCCCGAGGCCGCGACCTCCCGCGAGGCCGAGGCCGCGCCGACGCCCGATTTCGACATGCTGAAGGAGGCCGTCCGTGATTGAGGGCGCCACTCCCCTGACGATCGTGCCCCCGCTTCCGGTCGGCGAGCTCTTCGAGACGGGGTTCGACTGGTTCAAGGACACCTTCGACGCCGTCTTCGACGCCATCGGCGACTTCATCAACGGCGTCATCGACGGGTTCTCCGGGCTCCTCCAGGGCCCGGAGCCGCTCGTCCTCGCGATCGCCTTCGCCCTGCTCGCCTGGCTCGTGCGCGACTGGAAGCTCGCGGTCGGGTCGCTGGTGGGCATGGTCGTGATCATCGGCATGGACATGTGGGACCCCGCCATGGAGACCCTGGCCCTCGTGGTGGTGGCAACGCTGTTCGCGTTGCTGATCGGGATCCCGCTGGGCATCTGGGCGGCTCGTTCACCCGCCGTCAGCCGCATCCTCAAGCCGGTCATGGACTTCATGCAGACCATGCCCGGCTTCGTCTGGCTGGTGCCGGTGGTCATCCTGTTCGGCATCGGCGTGGCCGGCGCCATGGTCGCCACCGTGATCTTCGCGCTTCCCCCCGCCGTCCGGCTCACCGAGCTCGGTATCCGCCAGGTCGACAGCGAGGTGGTCGAGGCCGGGCAGGCCTTCGGCGCCGGCCCGCGGCAGATCCTCAAGGACATCCAGCTGCCCCTGGCCCTGCCGACCCTGATGGCCGGAGTCAACCAGGTGATCATGCTCGCGCTGTCGATGGCCGTGATCGCCGGCCTGGTCGGCGGCGGCGGCCTCGGCAACGAGGTGGTCAGCGCCATCTCGACGCTCGACCTCGCGCTCGGGTTCGACGCCGGCATCTCCGTGGTGATCCTGGCGATCTTCCTGGACCGGCTGACGGCGTCGATCGGCTCCCGCCGTCCGGGGCACGGCCGGCTCCGCGAGCTGCGCAGCCGGTTCGTCCGGACGCCGGCCAGGACCGCGGCCTGAGCGCCGTCCGCCAGCTGAACGTCTCCCCCACCGAACGGCACCCCAACCGAACGGTTCACTACCCGCACGACTCCCTACCCGCACGACTCGTTACCCAACGACTCCCCACCCAACGATTCACATACGCGACTACGCATATACGAAACGAAAGGCCTGAAAGATGATCGGCACGACCGGCAAGCGGATCGGAGCCGCCACGGCGGTTCTCACCCTGACCCTCGGCCTCACGGCCTGCGGCTCGAGCGAGGAGGGCGGCGACAGCGGCGGCGAGACCATCACGCTGGGCATCATCCCCTCGTGGACCGACGGCCTGAGCACCGCCTACCTGTGGAAGAACATCCTCGAGGAGGACGGCTACACGGTGGAGATCGAGGAGATCAACGACGCCGCGCCGCTGTACACCGGGCTCGCCGAGGGCGACATCGACGTGTACCCGTCCGCGTGGCCCGAGGTCACGCACAAGTCCTACATGGACGAGTACGGCGACGACATCGAGGACCTCGGCGCCTACTACGACGACGCCAAGCTGACCATGGCCGTCCCGGAGGACTCGGACCTGAAGTCGATCGAGGACCTCGTCGGCAAGTCTGCCGACTACGACGGCAAGATCGTCGGCATCGAGGCGGGCGCCGGCCTCACCAAGGCCGTCCAGGAGCAGGTCATCCCGGAGTACGGCCTGGACGCGGACGGCTGGGAGCTCCAGACCTCCTCGACGCCGGCCATGCTGAACGCCCTGGAGGAGGCCGTCGACGCGAAGGAGGACATCGTCGTCACGCTGTGGCGCCCCTTCTGGGCGAACAACGCGTTCCCCGTCCGCGACCTCGAGGACCCCAAGGGTGCGCTCGGTGAGCCGGAGGGGCTGCACGAGCTCGCGACCGCAGGGTTCAGCGAGGAGTTTCCCGAGGTCGCCGAGATGATGGCGAACGCCAAGCTGGACGACGAGCAGTACGGCACCCTGGAGGACCAGGTCGTCAACCAGAACCCGGACGACCCGGCCGCCGGCGTCGAGGCCTGGCTGGCGGACAACCAGGACTGGGTGGACACGCTGAAGGGCTGACCCAGCCCGAGTGGTCGGCAATCCGTCACATGATCGGTACCCCGGAATGCCGACTACCTGACGGACTGCCGATTGCCTGACGGATTGCCGACCACATCGGTCTCGCAGACAGAACAGCGCCCCACCCCCGTCCGGGGAGTGGGGCGCTGCTCTGTCGCGTCAGCGGGCCGCGGAGCCCTCGACGTAGTCCGAGTCGGACGGCTTGATCCACGCGAACATCTTGCGCAGGTCGCGGCCCGTGGCCTCGATCGGGTGCTGCTCGCCCTTGGCGCGCAGCTCCTTGAACTCGGGGGCGCCGGCGTCCTGGTCGGCGATGAACCGCGCCGCGAAGGCGCCGTTCTGGATGTCGGCCAGCACGGCCTTCATGTTCTCCTTCACGTGCGGGTCGATGACCCGCGGGCCGGAGACGTAGTCGCCGTACTCGGCCGTGTCGGAGACGGACCAGCGCTGCTTGGCGATGCCGCCCTCGATCATCAGGTCGACGATCAGCTTGAGCTCGTGCAGCACCTCGAAGTACGCGACCTCCGGCTGGTAGCCGGCCTCGGTCAGCGTCTCGAAGCCGTACTGGACGAGCTGCGAGGCGCCGCCGCACAGCACGGCCTGCTCACCGAACAGGTCGGTCTCGGTCTCCTCGGTGAACGTCGTCTTGATACCGGCGGCACGCAGGCCGCCGATGCCCTTGGCGTACGAGAGGGCGAGGTCCCAGGCGGTGCCGGACGCGTCCTGCTCCACCGCGACGATCACGGGCACGCCGCGGCCGTCGGCGAACTCGCGGCGCACGATGTGCCCCGGGCCCTTGGGGGCGACCATGAGGACGTCGTGCCCGGCCTCGGGCTTGATGTACCCGTAGCGGATGTTGAAGCCGTGCCCGAAGACCAGCGCCGCGCCCTCCTTGAGGTTCGGCGCGATGTCCTCGGCGTACAGGTGCCGCTGCACCTGGTCGGGCGCGAGGATGACGACGACGTCGGCATCCCGGACGGCGTCGGGCACGGTGGCGATGGTGAAGCCCTCGTTCTCGGCCTTCTGGCGGGACGCCGAGCCCTCGCGCAGGCCCACGGTGACCTGCACGCCGGAGTCGCGCAGGTTCAGGGCGTGCGCGTGGCCCTGGCTGCCGTAGCCGATCACAGCAACCTTCTTCTGCTGGATGACCGACAGGTCGGCGTCGTCGTCGTAGAACAGCTCAGCCACGGTTCTTGCTCCTTGAGTTGATATCTCGGGTGAACACAATTCTTCAGGTCACGCGGACCGCACCGCACGCTCGAACGCGCGGTCGGTGATGGACCGGGCCCCCCGGCCGATGGCCAGTGTCCCGGACTTCACGATCTCACGGACGCCGTACGGTTCCAGCGCTGAGAGAAGAGCGTCGAGCTTCGCGGCGGGTCCCGTGGCCTCGATGACCACGGCCTCCGGCACGACGTCGACGACGCGCGCCCGGAACATCTCGACGACTTCCAGCACCCCGGTACGGGTGGCGGCGTCGGCCCGCACCTTGACGAGCAGGAGCTCGCGGTGCACTGACGACTCGGGTTCGAGCTCGACGATCTTGATCACGTGGATGAGCTTGTTGAGCTGCTTCGTGACCTGTTCCAGGGGGTGCTCCTCGACGTCGACCACCACGGTGATGCGCGAGATCTCCTCGTGCTCCGTGGGGCCGACCGCCAGGGAGTGGATGTTGAACGCGCGACGGGCGAACAGACCGGCGACGCGCGTGAGCACGCCGGGCTTGTTCTCCACGAGCACGGACAGGGTGTGCCTCGACATGGGATTCAGTCCTCGCTCAGTCTTCTCGGTCCCACGCCGGCGAGATGCCGCGTGCGTACTGGATGTCGTCGTTGCTCACGCCGGCGGCGACCATGGGCCACACCATCGCGTCCCGCGAGACGGTGAAGTCCACGACGACGGGCCGGTCGTCGATCTCGTTGGCCCGCTTGATCGCGGCGTCGACCTCGGAGGCGTGCTCCACGCGGATGCCCTCGCAGCCGTACGCGTCGGCGAGCTTCACGAAGTCGGGCACCCGCATCGTGCCGTGCCCGGTATGCAGGTCGGTGTTGGAGTAGCGCGACTCGTAGAAGAGCGTCTGCCACTGCCGCACCATGCCCAGCGAGCTGTTGTTGATCACCGCCACCTTGATGGGGATGTCGTTGATCGTGCAGGTGGCGAGCTCCTGGTTGGTCATCTGGAAGCAGCCGTCGCCGTCGATCGCCCACACGGTCCGGTCGGGCATGCCCACCTTCGCGCCCATCGCGGCGGGCACGGAGTAGCCCATGGTGCCGAGGCCGCCGGAGTTGATCCAGGTGTTCGGGCGCTCGTAGCTGATGAACTGCGCGGCCCACATCTGGTGCTGCCCCACGCCCCCGACGTAGATCCCGTCCGGCCCGGTCAGCTCGCCGATGCGCTGGATCACGTGCTGCGGCGCGAGGTGGCCGTCCTCCGGCTGGGTGTAGCCGCGGGGGTAGGTGTGGCGCCACTCGTCGAGCTGGCGCCACCAGCCCTCGATGTCCGGCTTGCCGTGCTCCTCGTGCTCCCTGGCCAGCTCGGGCAGCAGGTCGCCGATGACCTCGCGGAGGTCGCCCACGATCGGGACGTCCGCCTCGCGGTTCTTGCCGATCTCCGCCGGGTCGATGTCCGCGTGGATGATCGCCGCCAGCGGGGCGAAGCTCGAGAGCTTGCCCGTCACGCGGTCGTCGAACCGGGCGCCGAGCGCGAAGACCAGGTCCGCCTTCTGCAGCGCCGCCACCGCGGGCACCGTGCCGTGCATGCCGGGCATGCCGAGGTGCTGCGGGTGGCTGTCCGGCACAGCGCCGCGGGCCATCAGCGTGGTCACGACGGGCGCGCCGGACAGGTCGACGAGCTTGCGCAGCAGGTCCGCCGCGCCCGACCGGATGACGCCGCCGCCCACGTACAGCACCGGCCGCCGGGCGGTGGCCAGCAGCTTCGCCGCCTCGCGGATCTGCTTCGAGTGCGGCTTCGTCACCGGGTGGTAGCCGGGCAGGTTCAGCTCCTGCGGCCACGAGAACGTGGTGCGCGACTGCATGGCCGACTTCGAGATGTCCACGAGCACCGGACCGGGCCGCCCCGTGGAGGCGATGTGGAACGCCTCCGCGATGGTGCGCGGGATCTCGGCCGGGTCCGTGACCAGGAAGTTGTGCTTGGTGATCGGCAGCGTGATGCCGACGATGTCGGCCTCCTGGAACGCGTCCGTGCCGATCGCGGACGAGGCCACCTGACCGGTGATCGCCACGAGCGGGATCGAGTCCATGTGCGCGTCCGCTATCGGCGTCACCAGGTTCGTCGCGCCCGGGCCCGACGTCGCCATGGTCACCCCGACCCTGCCGGTCGCGTGGGCATAGCCCGACGCCGCGTGCCCGCCGCCCTGCTCGTGCCGCACCAGGATGTGGCGGAGCTTGGCGGAGTCCATGAGCGGGTCGTAGAGGGGCAGGATCGCCCCGCCCGGGATGCCGAAGACGGTGTCGACACCGACCTCCTCGAGCGAGCGGACGATGGACTGCGCGCCCGTGACTTCTTCCGGCCCGACGCGAGGCGCGGCCGCCTCGGGCTCGGCCTTACCACCTACCCCGCGGGACCGAAGCTCGGTGCGCACCTGGTCACGCGCCTCGGCGCGCGCGGCGATCTGTGCGGGTGTCGGTGTGCCGGTCATACGGATCTCCTGCCGTCGCGCCCCGTCTTGGGGCGAAAGCGAGCGTTCGTGACAACAAAAAAACCCCGGGTCCTTGGTGAGAAGGACTGCCAGGGTGAGCGCGCGGACGATGCCTGTGCTGGGCTTAGGCCGCGCGCTCAGGAAGTACTACGAGAATGATCGTCTGCACGTCACGCACGTTACGCCGAATTTTCGGCGATGTCACCCAGCGGGCCGAAGGTCCCACGATCCGAGACGCGACGGCGGTCCAGCCCCGGGATTCCGAGCCTCAGCGCACATCCCGGTGCCGGAACACTACCGAGCCGAGCACGGTCAGCACCACCGTGAGGCCCAGCAGCAGGAGCGCGCTGTGCACCAGCGGGACTGCCAGGAGCCCGTCGCCGGACAAGACCGTCCGCGTACCCCGGACCCATGCGTCCGCGCTCGTGAACGGGAACCAGTCCCGAACACTGGACGGCGCGCTCGCCGCCACCTGCTCCTCGAACAGGAACCACGCCACCGCGAGCGCGACCGCCACCCACCAGCGCCGCACCAGCACGCCGAGCGCTGCTCCGCCGACCGCCGCGCACACCGCCAGGGCGAGCACCCGGACGCCGCCCCACGTCATCGCGTACACCAGGTCCGACGGCGGACCGCCGAGCACGTCGGCGCGCGCGTGCACCCAGTACATGCCGGACGCCAGCAGCGTGTAGGCCGCCGCGATCCCCGGCACCACCGCTAGCCCGGCGGCCGCCAGCTTGCTCCAGTACACGCGGCCGCGGCGCGGTTCGACGGTCAGCAGCGCCCGCGTCCCGCCCGACGCCGCCTCCCCCGTCACCAGCAGCACGCCCGCCACGTAGGCGAGGAACACCGACGTCATTGCATAGAACGAGATCTGCCCCTGTTCGAGCATCGCCGCGAGCGTCGACACCTCCGGCGCGAACGCCGTCAGCACGACCGCCAGCGCCACGTGCGCCAGCATCGCCACCGCGATCCACCGGATCGCCGGCCGCACGCCGAACCGGCGCAGCTCGGCCCACAGCAGACCCATCATCGTCTCCCCTTGGAGCGCTTCTTGCCCCGGCCCTGGCCCGGCCGCTGCTGCCCCGGGTTCTGTCGTCCCTGACCCTGGCGCCGGGCCTGGTCCTGGGGGCCCGGCTTCGGAGTGCCCGGATCTGGAGTGCCCGGGTCCAAGTCCTCGGACTCCCACTCGTCCGGTTCGAGGTCGTCCGGTTCAAGATCGTCCAGCTCTTCGCCGGCCGACTCAAGCTCGTCCAGCTCGGATTCGTCCGGCTCGAGGTCGTCCAGCTCGACCTCCTCCGGTTCGCCGTCGCCCGACCTCGACGAGGCTTTGTCGGCTGCCGGCTTCGAGTCTCCGGCCGGTGCCGCCTTCGTCGTCGTGCCCTGGTCGCGACCGCCCGGCTCGACCTGCCCGCCCGAAGTCTCCGCTGCGCGCCGGCTCAGGAGCGCCTTGGCGCCCTCCTTCTGGGCCGACAGCCTGGCGGCACGCGCGTCGGCGGCCCCCTGTTTCTTGGCGGCCCTGTCGTCGATCGCGGCCTGTCTTGCCTCCGCCTTCGCCTGCTCGGCGGCAGCCTTCGTGGCCGCCCTCTCCGCGGCCGCCGACTCCTTCGCGTCGATCGCCGCCTGCTTCTGCGCGGCCTTGTCGTCGACCTTGGCTTGCTTGTCGTCGATCCTGGCCTGCCTGGCATCGACCTTGGCCTGCATCGCGGCCGCCTTGGCATCCGCGGCCGCCTGTTTCGCCGCCGCCTTGGCATCCGCAGCCGCCTGTTTCGCCGCCGCCTTCGCGTCAGCGGCCGCCTTCCGCTCGGCGAGCCGCGCCTCGGCGGCCTCCTGCTTCTCCGCGACCTTGGCGTCGAACGCGGCCCGCCGCTGCGCGAGCTTCGACTGCTTCGGCGGAGGATCGGTCTCCGCGGCGGCCGCGGCCTTCCCCGCGGTCGCCGGTTTCGGGGCCGACTTCGGCAGAGCCTTCGGAGTTACCTTCGGCGACGCCGCACTGCCGGCCGGGTTCGGCACCAGCTTGGGGGCAGGCTTCGAGACCGCGCTCGGAGCGGGCTTCGCGGCGGGCTTCGGGGCCGGCCCCGGCACGGCAGCCGCGGCGGCCCGCTCCCCGGCCGACGCGATGCCGCTCACGGCGGGCTTCCCCGTCGACCTCCGGGCTTCCTTCGCGGCGGCCCGCTCGGCGAGGGCCGCCGCCTTCGCAGCGGCCCGGGCGTCGGTCGCCGCCTGCTTCGCCGCGGCGTCCTCGGCCGCCTTTTCCTCGGCCGCGGCCTGCTTCGCGGCCGCTTCCTTGTCGGCCTTGCGCTGGTCGGCGGCCTTCTTCCGGTCCGCGGCCTTCCGTTCGGCCGCCTTGCGAGCGGCCCGTTCCTCGGCGCGGCTGGGCGGCTCCGGGGTCGGCGCGACGACCGGGCGCAGCCGCCCGACGACGGCCGCGAGATCCTCCCGCTGCGGCACCAGCTCGCTCGCGAAGAGCTTCTGCTTGGCGAGCGCCCGCCCGATGTCGGCGGGCTCGGCGACGTCGTCGACGTGCAGCGCGTCGCCGTCGGCCCGGACCTTGAAACCCGCCGCGCGCAGGGTCGCGGCCGCCTTGCCCGGCTCGTCGATACCCACCCGGACGCTGACCTTGGCGTCGCCCAGGAGATCGGCGACGGTGCCCTGCACGAGGACACGGCCGCCGTCGAGCACCGTTACCGTGTCCGCGATCTGCTGCGCCTCGGTGAGGACGCCGGTCGCGACCAGGACGGTCTTGCCCTGGTCCGCGAGACGACGCAGCGCGTGGCGGATCTCGCGGGCGCCGACGGCGTCGAGCCCTGCGCTCGGGTCGTCGACGACGAGCAGGTCGGGATCGCGTAGCAGGGCGGCCGCGAGCGCCAGCCGGCGCTCCTCGTCGGCCGAGTAGGTGCCGTAGGCGGCCTTCGCACGGTCGGCGAGGACCACGCGCGTGAGCACCTCGTCGACGCGGGCACGCGGCACGCCTGCCGCGCTCGCGAGGAGGGCCAGGTTGCGGCGGCCGCTCAGCCTGGCCTGGAACCCGGGTTCGCCGACGACGGCGCCGATGCGGCCGGCGAGGTCGGGCAGGCCGTCCGGGACGTGGGTGCCGAAGATCTTCATTGCGCCCCCGTCCGCGCGAGCGAGGCCGGTGAGCAGACGCAGCGTGGTGGTCTTGCCCGAGCCCGCGAGCCCGAGGAGCGCGTGCACGCCGCCGGCCGGCACCCGCAGGTCCAGCCCGTCGACGGCCACGGCGCGCCCGCGCACCGAGCGGTACGCCTTGCGCAGCCCGAGCGTCTCGATCGCGACGTCGCTCTCCGGGATCACCCGCACAGGGTAGGGCATTCCAGACAGCCCCCTGTTTCGACGGCTACCAGCTCATCGCGCCGTGCAGCGACGTCGGGGCCGGGTCGACGCCGAGGCGCTCGCGCAGGACCGTGAGGTCGTAGGTGCGCTCCATCGCGAGGTGGCTGATCGCGTACCGCGACAGGCGCGGCTCCCGGCCGGTCCACCGGGACAGCCGCTCCCCGGCCCAGGCCAGCGCGTTCGCCAGCCGGATCGGGATCCCCACCACCTGCACCGGCCGGAACCTGGCGAACATCAGCAGCTCGAGGGTCTCGTTCAGGTCCACGGGCCGGGCGTCGGCGACGTTGGCCACGAGCGGCCGGCCGGCAGCGATCTCCGGCTCGACGTCGGCGTCCAGGGCCGCCCGCACCGCGCGGGCCAGCGTCTCGATGTGCGTGAGGTGCTGGCGCACGTTCCCGCCGCCCGGGATCGGCAACCAGGTGCCGACAGCCGCGGCCTCGAGGCGCGGCAGCAGGGTGGTGTCGCCGGGTCCGTACACGGCGTGCGGCCGCAGCACCACGACGGGCCCGCGGTCCTCGTGCGCGGCGTCGGCCGCCAGGTAGCGCTCGGCGGCCGCCTTGGTGGAGCCGTACGCGTTGACGTATCCAAGCGCGGGCGCCTCCGCCTCGGTCACGGCGACGCTCGGCGTGCGGGGGTCGTACACGCTGCCCGAGGACACGTGCACAAACCGCGCCTCCGGGAACGTCTCGCGCACGGCGCGCGTGCCCTCGACGTTGACCACCCACGCGCGGGCGTGGTTGCCGCCGTCGCCCACGGCCGCCCCGCAGTGCACGACGGCGTCGATGTCCTGGGGCCGGTCCTCCTTGGCCAGCGGCCCGTCCCGCAGGTCCCAGAACTGGTGCGAGACCTGGTGCAGGATCTCGTTGGGCAGACGAGGTACGCGGCGCGAGAACGCCACGATCTCGTGGCCGTGCGCCGCGAGGTCGCGGACCACAGCACCCCCGACAAAACCTGACGAACCGGTCACAGCCACCCTCATGCGCGCACTGTACCCGTCAGGGGTGACACCAGGTTGACCAGCAGGCGACGGTCAGGCTTCCGGGAGCGGCCCGCGACCGGCAGGTGCGACGCCTCGACCACCAGATCGGGCAGCGCGCCGTGGTCCAGCACCCCCGCGACCTGGTCCGCCACCGACCGGGCCAGGTCCGTACCGGCCCGGATCTCCGGCGCGCCGGACCCCCCGGGCCCGCCCTCCGCGGTCACCACGAGGACCACCCGCTCGTCGCCGTCGGGCACGGGAACGCCCACCAGGACGGCGTCCGCCACGCCGGGCAGCTCCCGCAGGCGGGGCTCGAACAGGCCCGGATAGATGTTCACCGTGCCGCGGATGATCATGTCGCGGTTGCGGCCGACCAGCACGATCCGCCCGTCGGCGTCCTGGTAGGCGAGGTCGCCCGTGCGATGCTCGGTCGCGCGCGCAAGCCCTGCGTCGAGGTCCGACAGGTACCCCGTCATCAGGGACGGCCCGGTCAGCACGAGTTCGCCCACCCGCGGTTCGCCGTCCGACGGCGGCAGGCCCGCCGCGGCGTCGTCCGCGTCGACGGCGTCCGCGTCGACGGCGTCCGCGTCGATCCGCACGCCGATGCCGTCGAGCGGACGTCCGACCAGGTCGCCGGACGCCGCCGCGGCGATCTTCTCCTCCGCGTCCGTCACCGCGGCCGGCAGGATCTCCGTCGCGCCGTAGACGGCGAGCCACCGCGTATCCGGCAGGACGCGGCTGCCCCGTTCGAGCAGCGCGACCGTGACGGGCGCGGCGCCGACGGCCAGCACGGCCGGGCCCGCCGCAGGATCCGCGCCGCCCCGGGCCTCCAGGACGTCGAGCAGCGCCGTCACGTCGGCCGGGACCAGGAACGACGAGTCGGCCCCCGCGACGCCGCGCGCGAACGCCTCCGGCGCGTCCTTGGGCGACCGCGCCGGGATCTCCCACGTGCCGCCGGCGAGGATCGCCGGGAGCCCGAGGAACATCTGGTCTGTGTGCGCCCGCTGACCGGGCTTCAGGTCGCCGACCTGGGCGAACAGGCCCAGCATCCCGCCGAGCGTGCGGGCCGTGTGCACCACTGCCTTGGGGTCCGACGTCGTCCCCGACGTGAAGACGACGAGCGCCTCCCGGTCGGCGTCGTCCGACGCTCTCCCCGACGAGGAAGCCAGGCCCCGAGCCGGACCCGTGCCAGGAGCGGACGCCGCACCCCGCGCCGCCAGGCCCGCCACCCGCCGGGCGCCCCGCGGCACGCCCGGGAGCCACGGACCGGTGTACAGGTGCCGCACGGGCAGCCGCCCGTAGTCCGGGAGGAGCAGCCCGCGCGACCGGGCGATCCCCCGCAGCGGGCCGGACGACGCCGCGTACAGCAACGCCTCCGTCGCGGCCCAGCGGGGCTTCGCCGCCGCGATCCGCGCGGCGAACAGCTCCGGCGTCGAGCCCGGATCCACGAAGACGACGGCGCCACCCGCGCGCAGGACCGCGAGACACAGGAGCACGCCCTCCGGTCGGGGCCGGATGCTGAACAGCACGCGGTCCCCCGGCGCCAGACCCTGCGCGACCAGGCCCGCCGCCGTCCGCTCGATCCGGTCGGCCAGGTCGCCGAACGTCACCTCCTCGCGCACGCGCGTCCCGTCCCGGCGATCGAACGGGCCGCGACCGAACGAGCCGCGGAACCGGCCGTCCCCGAACCTTCTGTCGCCGAACCAGCGCAGCGCGACGACGTCGGGCGCGTCCCTTGCGACGGCCAGCAGGTCGTCCAGGAAGTGCGTCATGCCACCGTCTCCGAGGTCGGGTCCTGGCCGGCGGCCCGCAGGTTCAGCTCCAGCGAGCGGTATCCCGGGACCAGCACGCCACGCGCGGCGCGGCGCCGCCCCACGACCGGGACCTGGCCGTCCGACGCGGCGGCCGCCAGCGCGTCCAGGACCGCGTCCACCTGCGCGATCGCCAGCGGCATGCCGAGGCAGAAGTGCGGGCCCGCGCCGAACCAGAGGTGCCGCACGGCGGGGTCGACCGGCCGCTCGGGGTCGAAGCCGCCGGATGCCCGGCAGCAGTTCACGGTGGCGATCACCACGCGGTCGCCCGCGGCGACCGGCAGGCCGCCCACCGAAGCGTCGGCGCGGACCGAGCGCAGCATCGCCGGCGTCGGCACGGTGACGCGCAGCCCCTCCTCGACGGCCCGGCGCCGTAGCTGCGGGTCGTCCGCCAGCAGGCGCGCGGTCCATCCGGTGTCGTGCGCGATCGCGACGAGCCGGGGCACGAACGACTGGATGGTCTCGGTCCCGGTGAGCACGAACGCCCCCACCGCCCCCATCGCCTCGCGCTCCGACAGCCCCAGGTCGCGCATCCGCCCGGGCACCGTCGCCGCATCGCCAGCCCGGTACGCGGCGCGCGCGGGCGCGGTCAGCCGCTCCAGCACGGCCCGCGCCTGCGCCACCTGGGACCGGGTGAGCCCGTGCCGGTGCAGCCGCACCATCCCCGTGATCGTCTGGGCAGCAGCCATGGACGAGCGCACGGCGTCGTCCGTCGGCGGCAGTCCGACCATCCCGCAGATCACCGCCCCGGCCTGCGCGGTGACGGCCGCCGCGAGGTCGACGGTCTCCCCCGCGGCGAGCCGCCGCGTGAGGTCCGGAAGCACGCCCGCGCCGTCGGACCCGCCAGCGCCACCCGCGCCGTCCGCCGTCACGAGCTCGCGCACCGCCCGGGGCGAGAACAGCGGCCCGAGCGCGCGCCGCAGCGCCGCGTGCTCGGCGCCCTCCATGTTCAGCAGGACGGACGGCCCGAGCACCGGCGTCCACAGGTCCGACGGCGCCCCCGGGCCCACCTTCGAGAAGTGGTCCTGGTCGAGCAGCACCTCGCGCGCGATCGCGGCGTCGCTCACCACCACACCGATGCGTGGCACGCGCACCACCGGCCGGTCGCGCGCGGACCGGAGCGCCGGGTAGGCCAGCGGATGCGCGGCCCGCTGCACGTGCTCCTCCCAGACCACCTCGGCCGATGCGCCGTCGCCCGGTGCGTCGGCCGCCACGGGCCGGCGGTTGACCACAGCAGTTGCTGCCAAGGCCAGCCTCGTCCTGGCAGAAGCTGCTGTGGTCGACCGGCGCCCGGCGGGCGGCGGCGCCGCGACGGCCGTCGCGCGGCGCGCGGACAGGCTCCGCCTCATCGGATGTCCACGACCTCGGGCCGGTAGCGGTGGTCCGCGTACCAGCCGAGCGTGCGCACCAGGCCCCAGGCGTGCACGCGGCGCGTCGACGCGCGCACCCACACCTCGGGATGCTCGGCGTACCGCGTCGTCAGCCGCCGCACAGCGTTGACCAGGGCGCGGTCCTCGTGCAGGTCCTCGATCCGGGTCCGCGGGAACCCGCCCGCGCGCTCGTACAGGGACGCGGTGATCGCCATGTTGCAGCCGGGCGTCATCACGTACGGCCCGAGGTAGCCGTCGTCCTGGTTGCCGGGGCGGACCTTGCCGAACGTGCTCGACGCCCACAGCGCGAACGACAGCACGCCCTGCTGGAACCGCGACACCGGCAGGTCGTCGGTGCGCGGCACGAGCCGCCCCGCGACCAGCTCGTCGCCCGACGCGAACGCCTCCCGCACCGCGCGGGTCCAGGTCGGCGGTGGCAGGCAGTCGGCATCGGTCCGGGCCAGCAGGTCGGCACCGAGCCCGATGGCGGCTCGCATACCCGTGTCGGCGGCGGCGCCGGTCCCCTTCTGGGCCTCCTCGACGACTCGCCAGCGCAGCCGCCCCCAGTCCGCTATCGCCTTGCGGACGATGTCGGGCGTGCCGTCGGTGGACCCGTTGTCCACGACCACCAGGTCGAAGTCGTCGTCCTCCTGCGCGTGCAGCGCCTCGAGCGTGCGCAGGATCCCGTGCTCGTGCGCCTCGTTCAGCGCGGGCACGACGACGGCGAGGCGCGGGCGCTCTGCTGCTTCTCCCGCGCCCTCCGGCATACCGAAAGCGTCGCTCACCACCGGACCACCATCGCCCCCATGCTGATCCCGCCGGCCAGCCCGAGAAGGAGCACGACGTCGCCCCGCTGCAGCCGGCCGGACTCCAGCGCGGTGGCGAGCTGCAGCGGCAGCGTCGCCGAGGCGATGTTGCCGTGGTCGGCCACGGTCACGATGGTGCGGTCGGCCGGCACGCCGAGCGTCCGGTGCACGTCCGCGAGGTACGTCACCGCCACCTGGTGCACCGCGACGAGCGCGACGTCGTCCATGGTCACGCCCGCGGCGTCCAGGGCCTCGTCCACGGGGCCGGACCCGAACGCGTCGAACGCCTCCCGCAGCCGCGAGCCGTCGATCTCGAAGTAGCTCCGTTCGGGGTCTCGCGGGTTGACCGTGCCGCCGCCCGGGAGCATGCCGACGTCCCAGTGCCGCGACTCGGCGGCGAAAGCCGAGCCGAGGATGCCCGACGGCCGGCTGGGCTCGACGAGCACCGCGAGCTCGGCGGCGAGGTCGTCCTCGAAGCCGTCGCCGTACCCCGACCCGGGTCCCGCCCCGACGACCACTCCCGCGCCCGCTCCGGCGCCCGTCGCCTCGACGAGCACCGCGGCCCCGGCGTCGGACATCGTGTAGCCCGCCGCGGACATCGCGTAGGTGCGGCGGTCCGGCACGTCCCACCGGACCCCGCGCGTGGGCATCTCGCCGCACGCGACGAGCACCCGGCGGTACCGGCCGGTGCCGATGAGCGCCTCGGCCACCTCGATGCCGTTGAGCACGGAGTTGCAGGCGTTCTTGACGTCCATCACCGGCGCGCGGACGCCGAGCTTGGCGGCGGTGATGTGGCTGGTCGCGGGCTCGATCATGTCCTGGGTCGCAGAGGCAAAGATCAGCAGGTCGACGTCCTCGGGGCCCAGCCCCGCGCGGTCCAGGACGATGCGCGAGGCGGCGACGGCGAGGTCGGAGGCCTGCTGGTCGTCGTCGGCCACGTGGACGCGGCGCACGCCCGTCAGGCGCGCCACCATCGGGAGGCGGGGCGCGACCTTCGGGTTCCTGCGGTGCAGCTCGCGCTCGGCGTCGGCCACGTCTCGCGTGCGCTCGGGCAGGTGAACGGCGACCTGAGCGATGCGGGCGACGGGGTGCCGGGACTGCCGGGGCTGCTGGGACGGCTCGGTGGATCGGGCGGTGACCGCGTTCAGCACGGCGGCTGGTTCGGGAAGCACTCGGCACAGGGTAGCGGTCAGTGGGAGCCGGATGGTCGGCAGAATGTCAGATCATCGGCACCTCGGACTACCGATCACCTGACATTCTGCCGACCACCCGGGCAACGGGAGGGTCAACGCCGGGCGGCGCGGTAGATCTCGCGCACCACGTCCTCGATGTCGGGCTCGGTGATCGACAGGTCCAGCACCTCCGCCCGCTCGGAGACGGCGGCGAGCACCCGCGCCGCCGTCGTCCGCTCCGGGTCGAACGCGAGGCGCTGCCGCAGGCCGCCCGACTCGCTCCGGACGTGCTCGGCGCCGTCGAGGTCGACCAGGTCACCGCTCGCGGTAGCGAGGTCCACCACGAGCTCGCGCCGCGCGCCCACCGTGCGGGCCAGCCCGTCCAGAGTGCCGTCGAACGCGAGCCGGCCGTGGTCGACGACGAGGATCCGGTCGCAGAGCCGCTCGACGTCGCCCATGTCGTGGGTGGTGAGCAGCAGCGTCGTACCGTGCTCGCGGCGCTGTGCCACGAGGAACTCACGCAGGCGCTGCTTGGACAGCACGTCCAGGCCGATCGTCGGCTCGTCGAGGATCACCAGCTCCGGCCGGTGCAGCAGCGCGGCCGCCACCTCGGCCCGCATGCGCTGCCCCAGGGAAAGCTGCCGCACGGGCGTGCCCAGGAACTCGCCCATCTCGAGCATGTCGACGAGCTCGGCGGTGCGGGAGCGCTCGTCGGCTGCGGACAGGGAGTGGATCGCGGAGAGGATCGAGAACGACTCCCGCACTGGCAGGTCCCACCAGAGCTGCGAACGCTGCCCGAAGACCACGCCGACCCGGCGCGCGAGCGCGCGACGCTGCTTCAACGGGTGCAGCCCCACCGTGGTCACCGCGCCGCTCGTGGGCACCAGGATGCCGACCAGCATCTTGATGGTGGTCGACTTCCCGGCGCCGTTCGCGCCGATGTAGCCCACCGACTCGCCGGCCTCGATCGTCAGGCTCAGGTCGTCCACGGCGACGTGCCGGGGCCGCCGGAACCTGTCCTTCCGGTTCGGCCGGCCCGTGAACACCCGGGTCAGGCCCTCGGTCTCGATGACGTTCATCCGCCCGCTCCTCGGTAGTGACGAAGGCCCCAGCGCCAGCACAGCCCCGCGCAGGCGACAGCCCACAGTGCCGCAATCGGTGCGCACCAGCCCAGCCAGGCCGGCAGGCCGGCGGGGCCGGGCGCGCCGAGCAGGGTGGACACCGGCAGGTAGGCGGCGAAGGCGACCGGAAAGACGGCGCCGAAGACGACCAGCAGGCCACGCGGCCACACGTTTGCAGGCTGGGTTGCCGCGTACCGGCCGCCGTAGACGAACGCGTTGGTCATCTCGGAGCCGTTGATCAGGAAGAACTGCAGTCCGGCAGCAGTGACGAACTGCGCGGTGAAGATGACGAACCCGCAGACCAGAGCCAGGACGAGCAGCCCGAGCGTGCCGGCGCTCCAGTCGAGGTCGTTGAGCACCAGCCCCGCGCCCAGCGCCGTCGCGCCCACCAGGCAGCGCCCGATCCGCCGCAGGCTGAGGTCGCTCGTGACGAGCTGCGCCAGCACCGGCTGCGGCCGCAGGAAGAACACATCGAGGGTGCCCGCTCGGACGTACTGCGGAAGGTTGTCGCAGTGGCCTGCCACGAGGTCGGCCAGCGAGAAGGCGAGGTCGGACAGGCCGAACACGAGCATGATCTGCGCGAGCGTGAACCCGCCGATCTGGTCGGTGGCGGTGTACAGCACCCAGATCTCGGTGAACTCGATCATCCCCACGAGCACCGCGCCGGCCAGGTCCATGCGGAAGCTGACCCGGTGGCTCGCCTGCGAGCGCCCGCGGCTGCCGAGAACCGCCCGGTAGGCGCGCAGCGAGCGCCGTATGTCAGCCACCCTGCACCTCCAGCCTGCGGCGCCCGGCCCGCGTGGTCAGGTGCCCGACGCCGAGCACCACCGCCAGCCACACCAGCTGCACCCCGAGGTGCTGCCACGCGCCCGGCCCGGTGACCTGCCCGGAGAGCAGGTCGATCGGGAACTGCATCATCGACGGGAAGGGCGTCAGCAACGCGAGGGTCAGCAGCCAGTCCGGGAACAGGTAGATCGGCGTGTAGAGGCCGGCGAAGAAGCCGGAGGCGGCCATGTAGAACACGCTGACGCCGCGTGTCTCCACGAGCCAGAACCCTGCGGTCGCCACCACGTACACGGTGGCGTGCGAGACCGTGATGCCGATCAGCAGGCTGACCAGCCCCAGCGTGTAGGCGGCGGCGTCGGGCGGCAGGGCCATGCTCGACACCAGCACCCCGATGACGACGCTCGGCAGCCCGCGCGGCAGCAGGGCGAACAGCCCCTTGCCGACGTCGGTCAGGACGTGCGCCGCCTGCACACCGACCGGCCGCAGGAAGTCGACGGCGACGTCGCCCGACTTGATCCGGGCCTGCAGGTCGCTGCCGCCCCAGAAGTTCACCGAGCCGAGCATCCCCTGCCCCAGCCAGACGAACGCCGCCATGGTGGCCGCCGAGTACCCGGCCAGCTCGCCGCCGGAGCTCTCGACCGCAGCGCCCATGATCCCGCCCTTGAGCAGGCCGAACGTCGCGTTCGCCACCAGGCCCGCCAGCGTCGCCAGGGGGTAGGCAGACTGCCCGCGGATACCCGCTACCAGGAACCGCCAGTAGGGGTTCCGAGCGGGGGGCGGGAGCGAGCGCACAAACGCGAGACACTACCCGACTCCGGTCCGGAGCGCGCGATCTTTTTCACGCCGCCCGACCTGCTGTCTGCTAGGCCGTTCGAAGCACCCGGCCTCAGGCTGCGACCGCCCGTCAGAGCTCGCCCTGGTCCGCCTCGATGCTGAGCTCGCGAGCCGCTGCCGAGATCTCCCGCGCGAGCGCGAGGTCCCGCCGGGACAGCCCGCCGATGTCGTGCGACGAGGTCCGCACGGTCACCGTTCCGTAGCGCAGGTCGACGTCCGGGTGATGGTTGGCGGACTCAGCGAGTGCGCCGATACGCGTGATCAGCCTCAGGCCCGTGGCGAACGAGCCGGTGGTGAACCGCGCGACGGCGGAATCGCCCTGCACCCGCCAGTGGCGTGTGCCCCCGTCCGCGGTGAACTCGGCAGCGGTGATCGCGTCAGTCATGAGTTGCCTCCTCCTTCTCGGCATCCTGCCGTCCGGTGCCCTGCGCCGCGAGCCAGATCTCCTCCCGCCCCGGGACCACGGCGACGTCGACCTCGTTGCCCTCCGGGTCGGCGAGGGTCCACCACTCCGGCGCTTCCGCGTCGTACACGATGCGCCCGCCCGCAGCGACGGCCGCCGCGATCCTCGCCGCGGCCTGGTCGTCCGGGACGTACACGTCCACGTGGATCCGGTTGCGCTGGGCCAGCCGCTCGGTCTCCGACGGGTCTGCCGGCTGCAACATGATCGGCGGGTTCAGCCCGCGCGGGTCGTACAGGTCGTACGGCGCCCCGCCGGGCACGACGTCGGTGAGCGGCCGGTACCCCAGCGTCGCAGCCCAGAAGTTCCGTACCGCTGGCAGGTCGACGGCGTCGATCGCGATCTGGAGGTCGAGCACCCCGGCCGGGTCCGCGATCAGCCCTAGCTCCCGCGCCGCCGCCTGGACCTGGGGGAACACCGGCGTGTACGCGGGCACCGTCCACCGGTCCTTGCCCGTCGAGATCGTCACCGCGTCCGGCCTCAGCGAGATCAGCAGGGCGACCCCGGCCTCGTCGGCGACCCGCGCCGCCGCCTCGGCGAGCGCCAGCGCAGCGTCCGACCCCGACGGCTCCTCGGTCCCGGGCCTGACCCGGTACCGCACCATCGCAGAGAGCATGGCCCGCCAGTCCTCGGCCCCGGCAAGACCGCTCAGGTCGTCGCCGGGCGTGAGCGGGAAGACGTCGACCTCGTTGCCCTCGGGGTCGGCGAGCGTCCGCCACATGCCCGAACGGACGATCGTCCCGCCGTCACCCACGACCGCCGCTACCCGCGCAGCGGCCAGGTCGTAGGGCGTCCCCGCGTCGAGGTGGATGCGGTTGCGCAGCGGCCGGGGCGCATCCATGTCCTGGAACCAGATGCCGGGGTGCAGCCGCCGCGGGTCGATCACGTCCTCGCCGTCGACGTCGTACCCCAGCGCTGTCGCCCAGAAGGACATCACCGCCGACGCGTCGAGCGCGTCCAGCGTCAGGTTGACGTGCTGCACCGCTGTCGGGTCTGCGACGAGCCCGAGCTCCCGCGCGACCCCGGAGACCTGGGCGGCCAGGGCGACGTCCCGGTCGGTGAGGCTCCCGAGCTCCGCCACGTGGATCCGGACGTGCACGCCCGAGTCCCGCAGGTCGACGTCGGGCACGATCCCGAGACCGGCACCGGACTCGACGACCCGCCGGACGAGCACGGCCCCTGCGGCGTGCGACGGCGCGGAGAACCACGCGCTCACGCCCCACCCGAGCACCCGCCAGTCCTCGGTGCCCTCCCGCTCCTGGAACTGCTTCCCGGTCATCCCGCCGTCGCCGGCCATGTCGTCTCCCGATCCGTCTCGATCACGTCACGGGAACCACCCTGCCACGACCCACTGACACGCCCGCGGGGTGGAACCACCACCCCGCGGGACGATCTCAGCCCAGCTTCGAGACGTCGCGGACCGCGCCCCTGTCGGCGCTGGTCGCGAGGGCGGCATACGCGCGCAGCGCCGGCGACACGTACCGGTCGCGGGCCACCGGCTCCCACGGTCGCTCCGAGGACTCCATCTTCGCGCGCCGCTCGGCGAGCACCTCGTCCGGCACGTTGATCCGGATCATGCGGGTGTCGACGTCGATCTCGATCTCGTCGCCGTCCTCGACCAGGCCGATCGCGCCGCCCGCGGCCGCCTCCGGGGAGACGTGCCCCACGGAGATGCCGCTGGAGCCGCCGGAGAACCGGCCGTCCGTGATCAGGGCGACCACCTTCCCGAGCCCGCGCCCCTTGATGTACGACGTCGGGTAGAGCATCTCCTGCATGCCCGGCCCGCCGGCGGGACCCTCGTAGCGCACGACCACGACGTGGCCCGGCTCGACCTGCTTGGTCAGGATCTTCTCGACGGCCTCGTCCTGCGACTCGCAGACGAGCGCCTTGCCGACGAAGTGGAACACGTCGGGGTCGACGCCCGCCGTCTTGAAGACGGCGCCGTCCTCGGCGAGGTTGCCGCGCAGCACGGCGAGCCCGCCCTCGACGGTGTAGGCGTGCTCGACGTCGCGGATGCAGCCGCCCGCGCCGTCCGTGTCGAGCGACTCCCACTGGTTGTTCGTGGAGAACGCCTGGGTGGTGCGCACCCCGCCGGGCGCCGCGTGGAACAGGCCGAGCGCCCGCTCGGTGGCCTTGCCACCGCGGATGTCCCAGTCGTCGAGCCACGCGCGCAGGGTGGGCGTGTGCACCG
Source organism: Promicromonospora sp. NPDC057138 (assembly GCF_042670845.1). NCBI lineage: Bacteria > Bacillati > Actinomycetota > Actinomycetes > Micrococcales > Promicromonosporaceae > Promicromonospora > Promicromonospora sp. NPDC057138. The sequence continues at coordinate 52,264 of NZ_JBHUUX010000033.1, forward strand.
AGGTGACGTCGTGGTCCAGCAGGCCGCCCCGGTCGAGCTCGCCCAGCAGCGCGGGGATGCCGCCCGCCCGGTGGACGTCCTCCATGTGGTAGTCCGGGTGGTTCGGCGCGACCTTCGACAGGCACGGCACCCGGCGGCTGATGCCCTCGATGTCGGAGAGCGTGAAGTCGACCTCGGCCTCCTGGGCCGCCGCGAGGATGTGCAGCACGGTGTTGGTGGACCCGCCCATGGCGACGTCGAGCGTCATCGCGTTCGCGAACGCCGCCTTGGTGGCGATCCCGCGCGGCGCGGCGGTGTCGTCCTCGTCGTCGTAGTAGCGACGGGCCAGGTCGACGATGGTGCGGCCGGCCTCCAGGAACAGCTCCTTGCGGGCGGCGTGCGTCGCGAGCGTCGAGCCGTTGCCCGGCAGCGACAGGCCCAGGGCCTCCGTGAGGCAGTTCATCGAGTTCGCGGTGAACATGCCGGAGCAGGACCCGCACGTGGGGCACGCGTTCTCCTCGACCAGGCCGAGGGCCGCGTCGTCCACACCTTCGTCGGCGGAGTAGTTGATCGCGTTGATCAGGTTCAGCGGCGTCTTGGCGACGCCGTCGGCGACCACGGCCTTGCCGGCCTCCATCGGCCCGCCCGACACGAAGATCACCGGGATGTTCAGCCGCAGCGCGGCGTTGAGCATGCCGGGCGTGATCTTGTCGCAGTTCGAGATGCAGACGAGGGCGTCCGCCGTGTGCGCCTGCACCATGTACTCCACGGAGTCCGCGATCAGGTCGCGGCTCGGCAGGGAGTAGAGCATCCCGGCGTGGCCCATCGCGATGCCGTCGTCGACGGCGATCGTGTTGAACTCCTTGGCGACGCCGCCGGCCTCCCGGATCGCCGAGGCCACGAGGTCGCCCATGTCCTTGAGGTGTACGTGCCCCGGCACGAACTGCGTGTACGAGTTCGCGATCGCGATGATCGGCTTCCCGAAGTCCTCGGAACCCATGCCCGTGGCACGCCAGAGCGCGCGGGCTCCGGCCATGTTGCGGCCGTGGGTGGACGTCCGGGAGCGCAGGGGACGACTCATGACGGTTCAGCTCCTTCGATGCTGGGTGGCCGCGCTGGGTGTCCGCGCACTGTGCGGGGCAGGCGGCCTCCGCACGCTACCTCCGGTCCGCGCATGCGGACACCGGCGTCCACAGGGTGACCCCGTCACCCTTGACCCGGCCATGCGGCGTGTGCACACTTGCTACCGGCGGGCCGCCGACGTCGAAACTATCGGCCCTGCCTGCAAGGATGCCCGGTCACCTGGACGCCGCTGTTCGGGTCCCGCAGGCGTCGACGCACGTATCCGCTCACTGCTACGTACAACGAGGTGCGACATGGCGAAAACGTTTACCACTGCGAAATCGTTTGCTGCGCGATCAGGCCCGCCGCGCCGCGGCCGCCTGCTCCAGATGCTCGCGAGCATCGGCGCCACCGTGACCCTGCTCGCGGCCGGATTGGTGGCCGCCGCCGTCCCCGCGGCGGCGGTGGACCGCAACGAGACCGGCACCCACGACGGGTACTTCTACTCGTTCTGGACCGACGCCCCGGGGACCGTCTCCATGAACCTCGGGTCGGGCGGCAACTACTCCACCCAGTGGAGCAACACCGGCAACTTCGTCGCCGGCAAGGGCTGGGCCACCGGCGCCCGGCGCAACGTGACCTACTCGGGCACGTTCAATCCCTCCGGGAACGCCTATCTCACGCTGTACGGCTGGACCAGGAGCCCGCTCGTCGAGTACTACGTGGTCGACAACTGGGGCACCTACCGGCCCACCGGCGAGTATCAAGGCACCGTCACCAGCGACGGCGGCACCTACGACATCTACAAGACCATGCGCTACAACCAGCCCTCGATCGAGGGTATCCGGACGTTCCCGCAGTACTGGAGCGTCCGCCAGCAGAAGCGCACCGGCGGCACCATCTCCGCCGGCAACCACTTCGACGCCTGGGCCGCGCACGGCATGAACCTGGGCAACCACGACTACCAGATCCTGGCCACCGAGGGGTACCAGAGCAGCGGCAGCTCGAACATCACCATCGGCGCGACCGGCGGCGGCACGTCCTGCACCGTCAGCGTGACCAGGGGGCAGGAGTGGAGCGACCGGTTCAACGTGAACTTCTCGGTCAGCGGGGCCAACAGCTGGACCACCAGGATCAGCCTGTCCGGCGGCCAGTCGCTGCAGAACAGCTGGAACGCCAACGTCACCGGCAGTACCGGGACGCTGACCGCGACACCGAACGGGTCCGGCAACAACTTCGGCATCACCGTGTACAAGAACGGCAGCAGCACGCTGCCGACGGCCACGTGCTCATGACGCGCGTGCCCCGTTGACCGGGGCGGGATGCGTCAGCGGCGGCGCATCCCGTCCCTCCCCCCGCCCCGGGGCGACCGGACCACTACCTCAACCCTGCCGTGTGCCGTACGGTCGTACCAGGAACCCGCAATGACGCGGTTTCCGGCGTCCACGCGAGGGGGTGCTCGAATGCGGGTAACAGAGGCATTGCGGCGCAAGGGCGGTTCAGTGGTCACCATCTCCCGGGACCGGAGCGTGCGTGACCTGCTCGCCCTTCTCGCCCAGCACGGCATCGGAGCCGTCGTGGTGTCCGAGGACGGCGTCGGTGTCGACGGCATAGTCAGCGAGCGCGACGTCGTCCGGCGGCTGCACTCGGACGGCGACGGCATCCTGGACGGCACGGTGGAGGCGATCATGACCGCCGCCGTGCACACCTGCGGGCCCGACGCCACGCTCGACGAGCTGATGCCCATCATGACGGAGCACCGGGTGCGGCACGTGCCCGTGCTCGTCGACGCACGGCTGACCGGGATCGTGAGCATCGGGGACGTGGTCAAGCACCGGATCGCCGAGGTGCAGGCCGAGCGCGACCAGCTGACGGCTTACATCACGGGCGGGACTGCGGTCTAGGTCCCCGGTGGCCCGGCCGCGGAGCCAGCCGCTGGGGCCGGGCCACCCTCGACCGGCACTGCGGTGCCGTCGACCGGCCCCGCGATGCGGCGTCGGACATGCCGTGGTGCCGCGATGCCGCGCCGCCGGCGGAGGAAGAAGACCAGCGCGCCGAGGCCGAGCACCGCGACCGAGACGAGAGCGGCCACGACGACCGGCGAGGCGCTGCTCCGCGGAACGGACATTCCGATACTTGCTTCAGGCGCCGCGCCCGAGCTCGGGACGACGGCGGCCGCGGGGACGGAGAGCATCACCCGGCCGTCGGCATAGCTGATCTCGTAAGCCTTGCCGCCGACGTCGAGCCGGGCCCCCTCGTCGAGGCCCTTGAACGTTCCGCTGATCTCGCCGCCGGCGGTGATGACCGGGACCTCGCGCGGGAGCGGGGCGCCGTCCTTGCGGCGGATCTTGAGCGTGGCGCCGTCCAGGGCGACATCGCCGGTGACCTTCAGCTCGGCGTCCGTGCCCACCTGGAGGGTGGACTTTCTCCGGAGCGTCAGGTCGCCGCCCACGGCGGTCGTCCCGGTGACTCCGAGCGAGGTGTCGACGACGAGGTTCCCGCCGAGCTCGGCGCGGGCGAGCGAGAGCGTCCCCTGGGTCACGGCCCAGGGACCCTTGGCGGTGCTCTTGCCGGAGTAGGTGAGCGTCCCTGCCCCGGACTTCACGAGGCCGCCGGCACCCTCGACGCCGCCGGCGTACGTGGTGTCCTCGCTGCCCGCGACGGTCACCGTGCCTGCGCCGAGGCGGAGCATGCTGCGGCCGACGCCGCTCAGGTCCTGCACGGTCTGGTCGCCCGCGGCGGTCAGGTCGAGCGTCGCGCCAGGCTTCGAGAGCTTCAGGCTCGCCGACGACGCGAGGGTTCCGCCCGCGACGACGAGCGCGCCGCCCGACACCGTCGTCGGACCCGTGTAGGCCATGTCTCCTGTGAACGTCACCTGTGCCGGGCCGGCCTGCTCGAAGGAACCCCCGCCGGAGATCCGGGACAGCTCGATCTCCTTCTCGGCATTGCTGACGACGAGGGCGCCGTCGTCGACGATCGTCGCACCCGGCGTGCCGGTGAGCAGCCACGAGTCCTTGCCGGGACTGCCCGTGCCCAGCCGGAGGATCGCGCCGCTCTCGATGGTGGTGGCGCCGTCGTAGTTCTGCTGGTCCGCGAAGGTGACGTCGTTGCCCGGGGTGCCGGCGATGGTGACGTCGCCGACCGCCACAGCGGCCATCGTGTCGTGGTACTGACCGCCGGAGATCGGCGCGCCCAGCGTGACGGGCCCGTTGTAGTCGAAGATCAGGTGCCCGCGGGCGCGGCGCGTGTACAGGTTGATGTAGATGGTCTCGCGAGTGCCGGGCAGGAAGAACCGGTTGTCGGTGCCGTCGCCCCACTGGACTATCGCGCCCTGGATGTTCACGCCGCGCTTGTTGATGTTCTTGGGCACCGCCACGTAGTTCAGGTCGGGGTCCGAGAGCGAGGGGTCGGTCTCCGAGCCCTGGTCGCTCCAGGAGTAGACGCCGGTCATGATCACGCGGCTGCCGTCGGGGGCGCCGTAGAAGTTGATGTCGTTCCCCCACTCGCGGGAGAAGATGTCGAACCCGAGGACGGTGTCGTAGTCGTGGGGCGTGTCCACCATGAACGAGCCGTAGTTGACCAGCTTGGACAGGTTCGGCAGGGACGTCGCGAACTTCTCCCGCTCACCGGCGTGGACCCCGGTGCCGTTGACGATGGTGCCCGAGAACGGATGGACCCCGGCCAGCGCGACGCCGTCCCAGATGGAGCGGGGCTGGTTCAGGACGCCGCTGCCGGAGAGGATGCCCGGGTGGTAAAGCGCCCCGGCGACGGCGACGATCAGCGTGCCGTCGACCCGGTGGTTGAGGGCGTTCCACGCGAAGTTCGGGTAGTCGTACGGGTAGTGGCCGACCCGGCCGGTCGTGCCTCCGGTTCCGTCGCCGTACTGGAGCGTCGCGCCGGCCTCGACCGTGACGGCCGGAGGGTCGGGATCGAGCACGTTGGCATAGGGGTGGTTCGTGATGCCCAGGATCTCCATCCGCTGCCGCTGGCGGTCCTCGGGGATCTGGAAGTCGCTGTCCGCCGTGAGCACGAGCTTGCCGCGCCCACGGACCGTCAGGGTGCCCACGCCGGAGAAGACCCCGCCGTAGACGATCTCCTCGCCGTCACCGAGCGTGATGGTGGCGTCGCCCGCCAGCTCGATGTTCTCGCCTCCGCGGATCCGGTCGGTGATGTCCGTCGCCGCCTGGGCCGGAGCGCAGGCGAGCGGGACGATGACGGACATCAGTACGACCACGGCAAGCGCCCGCAGCGGCAGACGGCGCATTTGCGACATGGAGGGATGTTAGCGCTCACTTCATCCGCAGTCGGACAAACGTCCAGGACCACGGCTCGCTCGGCCCTACGTCCGCAGGGTCGCCCGGTACTCGTCCTCGAGGATGCTCATCACTATGGCGTCGGCCCACGTGTCGCCGTCGCGGTAGACGTCGCGCAGCCGGCCCTCCTCGCGGAAGCCGAGCGACTCGTACAGGGCCTGGGCGCGCGGGTTGATGCTGAGCACGTCGAGGCTCACCCGGTGCAGGCCCGGACCGGGATCGCCGTCGACGCCGTCGAACCCGAACCGCAGCACCTCGTGGATGGCCTCCCGGCCGTACCCGCGGCCCCGGTAGTTCGGGAGCAGCTGGAGCCGCAGGTTCGCCGAACGGACGTCCTCGTCGAGGTCGTTGAGCACGATCTCGCCGATCATCTCGTCGCTGACCGGCTTGCCGTCCCGCACTGCGGCGGGGCAGATCGCCCAGTCGTAGCGGCCGGGCCGGTCGCTGACCGTGCTGGCCCACTCGTCGATCTGGTCGCGCGTGAAGACGGCGGTGGTCCCCGTCAGACGGGTGCCCTCCGGATCCTGCACCGCCTCCCACAGGCGTTCCGCGTCGCGCCCCTCGATCGGGCGCAGCCGCATCATCTCGCCGTGCAGGAGAGGACCGCGGGTCACTTGCCCGCCCTCACGAACCGAGCCTCACGAGCCGATCCGATCCAGCACCAGCTCCCGGACCCGCTTCGCGTCGGCCTGGCCCCTCGTGGCCTTCATGACGGCGCCGATGATCGCGCCGACCGGCCCCTGGTTGCCGCCGCGGACCTTCTCCACGATGTCGGGCTGAGCCGCGAGCGCGTCGTCGATGGCGGCCAGCAGCGGGCCGTCGTCGGACACGATCTCCAGGCCACGGGCCACGACCACGGCCTCCGGGTCGCCCTCGCCGGCGAGCACGCCGTCGAGCACCTGGCGGGCGAGCTTGTCGTTGATCCGGCCCGACTCCACGAGCCCCTGCAGCTGCGCGATCTGCGCGGGGGTGACGTGGAGGTCCTCGAGCGTGACCTCGTCCTGGTTGGCCCGGCGGGCGAGCTCGCCCATCCACCACTTGCGCGCGCCCGCGGCGCTCGTGCCGGCGGCGACCGTCGCCTCGATGAGCTCGATGGCGCCCGCGTTGACGACGTCGCGCATCTCGGCGTCGGCGTATCCCCACTCCGTCTGGAGCCGGCGACGGCGCGCGACCGGCATCTCCGGGAGCGTCGCGCGGATCTCCTCGACCCACTCGCGGCTCGGGGCCACGGGCACGAGGTCGGGCTCGGGGAAGTAGCGGTAGTCCTCGGCGTCCGACTTCACGCGGCCCGACGACGTGGTGCCGTCCTCCTCGTGGAAGTGACGCGTCTCCTGGATCACCAGCAGGCCCGCATCGAGCACGCCCGCCTGGCGGGACACCTCGTAGCGGACGGCGCGCTCGATCGAGCGGAACGAGTTCACGTTCTTGGTCTCGGTGCGCGTGCCCAGGGGCGACTCCGGGGTCGGGCGCAGCGACAGGTTCACGTCCGCGCGGACGTTGCCCCGCTCCATGCGCGCCTCGGAGACGTCGAGCGAGCGGAAGATGTCACGCAGCGTCTGCACGTAGGCGCGCGCGACCTCGGGAGCCCGGTCGCCGACGCCCTCGATGGGCCGCGTCACGATCTCCACCAGCGGGATGCCCGCACGGTTGTAGTCCACGAGCGAGTACTCGGCGCCCTGGATGCGGCCGGTCGCGCCACCCACGTGGGTGTTCTTGCCGGCGTCCTCCTCCATGTGCGCGCGCTCGATCTCGACGCGGAACACCTCGCCGTCGTCGAGCTCGATGTCGATCCAGCCGTCGAAGGCGATCGGCTCGTCGTACTGCGACGTCTGGAAGTTCTTCGGGACGTCCGGGTAGAAGTAGTTCTTCCGCGCGAACCGGCAGCTCTCGGCGATGGTGCAGTTCAGCGCGAGGCCGATCCGGATCGCGTACTCGACGGCCTTGCCGTTCACCACCGGCAGCGCGCCCGGTAGCCCCAGGCTCACCGGCGTCACCTGCGTGTTCGGCTCGCCGCCGTACGCGACCTCGGCCGCGCAGAACATCTTGGTCAGCGTGCCGAGCTCCACGTGCACCTCGATGCCCAGCACCGGGTCGTAGCGGCGGACGGCGTCCTCGTAGGCGACCAGGCTCGTGGCCGTGGCGGTCGACGGTGCGGTCATCGGGCGAGCTCCGTGGTCTTGAGTTCGGGTGCCTTGTTCAGGAGGGGTCCGCCCCAGCGCGACTCGAGGGCCGCCTCGAGGGCGGCGCCCACGCGGTACAGCCGGTCGTCCGCCTTGGCGGGGGCCAGGATCTGGAAGCCGACCGGCAGGCCGTCGTCGGACAGGCCGTTCGGCAGCGACATGCCGGGGACGCCCGCGAGGTTCGCGGGGATCGTCGCGACGTCGTTCAGGTACATCGCGAGCGGGTCGTCGAGCTTCTCGCCGAACTTGAACGCGGTGGTCGGCGCCGTCGGCGAGACGAGCACGTCGGCCTGCTCGAACGCGGCGGCGAAGTCGCGCTGGATCAGCGTGCGGACCTTCTGCGCGCTGCCGTAGTAGGCGTCGTAGTAGCCGGCGGACAGGGCGTAGGTGCCGAGGATGATGCGCCGCTTGACCTCGTCGCCGAAGCCCGCGCCACGGGTCGCTCCCATGACCCGCTCCGCGGTCACCGGACCGTCCTCCGGCTCGACGCGCAGGCCGAACCGCATGCCGTCGAACTTGGCCAGGTTGCTGGAGGCCTCGGCGGGCATGATCAGGTAGTAGGCGTCGAGCGCGTAGCCGAAGCTGGGGCACGAGACCTCGACGATCTCGGCGCCCAGCGCTCGCAGCTGGTCGAGCGACTCGTCGAAGCGAGCGGACACGCCCGCCTGGTAGCCCTCGCCCGACAGCTCCTTGACGACGCCGACGCGCACGCCCTTCAGGTCGCCCGTGGCGCCCTGCCGCGCGGCAGCGACGACGCCGGGGACCGGCTCGTTGATCGAGGTCGAGTCGTGCGGGTCGTGCCCGCCGATGAGCTCGTGCAGCAGCGCGGCGTCGAGCACCGTACGGGTCACGGGTCCCGCCTGGTCCAGCGAGGACGCCATGGCGATCAGGCCGTAGCGCGAGACGCCGCCGTAGGTGGGCTTGACGCCGACGGTGCCGGTGACAGCGCCGGGCTGGCGGATCGAGCCGCCGGTGTCGGTGCCGATCGCGAGCGGCGCCTCGAAGCCGGCCACGGCGGCGGCGGAGCCACCGCCGGACCCGCCGGGGATCCGGTCGAGGTCCCAGGGGTTCTTCGTGTTGCCGAACGCCGAGTGCTCCGTCGAGGAGCCCATGGCGAACTCGTCCATGTTGGTCTTGCCGAGGATCGGCAGGCCCGCGGCCTTGATGCGCTCCACGAGGGTCGCGTCGTACGGCGGGACCCAGCCCTCGAGGATCTTCGAGCCGGCCGTCGTGGGCAGGCCCTTCGTCACCACGACGTCCTTGACGGCGATCGGCACGCCCGCCAGCGGGTGCAGCTCCTCGCCGGCGGAGCGCTTCGCGTCGATCTCGGCGGCCGTGGCCAGCGCCTGCTCGGAGGAGACGTGAAGGAACGCGTGCAGGTCCCCGTCTACGGCGGCGATACGGTCCAGGTGCGCCTGCGTGGCCTCGACGCTGGAGACGTCCTTGCTGCTGAGCGCCGACGCGAGGTCGGACGCGCTCAGCCGGGTGATGTCATGTGTCATGTCGTTGGTTCCCATCACTCTTCGCCGAGGATCTGCGGGACGGCGAAGCGTCCGTTCTCCTGCTGCGGGGCACCGGCCAGCACGTCCTGGACCGGCAGGGCGGGCTCCGGTACGTCGTCACGGAACACGTTCGTCAGCGGGAGGGGGTGGCTCGTTGCCGGCACGTCTGCGGTGGCGACCTCGCTCACGCGAGCGATGGACTCGACGATCACGTCGAGCTCGCCGGCGAGGCGGGTGACCTCTTCGGGTCGCAGGTCGATCCGTGCCAGCGCAGCCACGCGCGCAACCTCGTCACGGGAGATGGTGGACATGGCCGCAAGTCTAGTCGGAGGACGCCGTTCGATCGCCCGGATTCCCGCCGTCCCACTGTGAAATCTGTGCAACGCAGCAAGGGGGTGGGGTGGCACAGCCAATACTGGCTGTGCCACCCCACCCCCTGCTGGGAATGGTTGTC
>NZ_JBHUUX010000034.1:0-59308 GCF_042670845.1 Promicromonospora sp. NPDC057138
GCGGTCGGGCTCGTGGAGAACTGGGCCTCGACGAGCTCGACCACCGCGAGATCACTCCGGCCCGACGACGCCCACGCGTGCCGCCCGGACCACCTTCTCGCCGATCTTGTACCCGGGCTCCACCACGAGGTTCACCGTGGTGGCCGTCGCGTCAGCGTCGGTCGAGTGCATGAGCGCCTCGTGCACGGTGGGGTCGAACTCCTCGCCCACCTTGCCGAACCGCTCGACGCCGAACTTCTGCAGGCTCTGGTCGAGCTTCTCGGCGATCGCGGCCATGGCCCCGCTCAGCTCGCCGTGCTGCTTCGCGCGCTCGACGTCGTCGAGCACGGGCAGCAGGGCCGCCAGCACGTCCTGCACGCCCCGGTTCCGCGCGGCCTCCTGGTCGCGCAGCGCCCGGTTGCGGTAGTTCGTGAAGCTGGCCCGCTCGCGCTGCAGCGAGTCCAGGTGCTCCGCCGCCTCGGCCTTCGCCTTCAGGACCTCGGACGCCTCTGCCGCTTCACCGGACGGCTCGAAGTCGAGTCCAGCCAGGGGGTCGCCGGAGGCGTCCGGGGTCTCGGCAGGCTCGACCACCGGCGCAGGCTCGACCACCGGCGCGGGCTCGGCCGCCGGCGCGGGCTCGGCCGCCTGCGCTGACTCGTCCGCGGACGCGGCATCGTCCGCCGGCTCGGCCGGGCGGGCCCGGTCGCCGGAGCTGTTCACCTTGCGCTTGTCGGTGAACTGGAAGGGGTGTTCCCCCGAGCCCTCGGGCTCGGGGGGACCCTGGGTGTTCTCTTCGGTCACTTGCGCTCGTCCTCGTCGTCCACGATCTCGGCGTCGACGACGTCCTCCTCGGGGGCGGACTGTGCGTTCGCCGTCTGCGGGCCGCCCTGGGCACCCTGTGCCGCGGGCTGCTCGGCGGCCGAGTACAGCGCCTCGCCGATCTTCTGCGAGGACGCGCCGAGCTTCTCGTACGCGGTCTTCACGGCATCGGCGTCCTCGCCCTCGAGCGCGGACTTCACCGCGGCGATGTCCGCCTCGACCTCGGTGACGACCTCAGCCGGGAGCTTGTCGCGGTTGTCCGCGATCTGCTTCTCCATGGAGTACGCGAAGGCCTCGGCCTGGTTGCGGGTGTCCGCCTCCTCGCGACGCTTCTTGTCCTCGTCGGCGTGCGCCTCGGCGTCCTTGACCATGCGGTCGATGTCCTCCTTGGGGAGGGCCGAGCCGCCGGTGATCTTCATCGACTGCTCCATGCCCGTGCCGCGGTCCTTGGCGGACACGTGCACGATGCCGTTCGCGTCGATGTCGAACGTGACCTCGATCTGCGGCACGCCGCGCGGGGCCGGGGCGATGCCGGTCAGCTCGAAGACGCCCAGCGGCTTGTTGTCGCGCGTGAACTCGCGCTCGCCCTGGAACACCTGGATCGCCACGGACGGCTGGTTGTCGTCGGCCGTGGAGAAGACCTCGCTCCGCTTGGTCGGGATGGCCGTGTTGCGCTCGATGAGCTTGGTCATCACGCCACCCTTGGTCTCGATGCCGAGGGACAGCGGGGTGACGTCGATCAGCAGGACGTCCTTGCGGTCACCGGAGATGACACCGGCCTGCAGCACGGCGCCGACGGCGACGACCTCGTCCGGGTTCACGCCCTTGTTGGGCTCGCGGCCACCGGTGAGCTCCTTGACGACCTCGGTCACGGCGGGCATGCGGGTGGAGCCACCCACGAGCACCACGTGGTCGATGTCGGAGACCGAGATGCCGGCGTCGCGGATGACCGCGTGGAACGGCGCCTTGGTGCGGTCGATGAGGTCCTGCGTCATCTGCTGGAACTGAGCGCGCGTGAGCTTCTCGTCCAGGTGGATGGGGCCGTTCTCGCTCATCGAGAGGTACTGCATCGAGATGTTGGTGCTCGTCGCGGACGAGAGCTCCTTCTTCGCCTGCTCGGCGGCCTCACGGAGGCGCTGGAGCGCGATCTTGTCCTTGGACAGGTCGACGCCCGAGGAGTTCTTCACCTGCTTGATGAGGTGCTCGACGACGCGCTGGTCCCAGTCGTCGCCGCCGAGGCGGTTGTCGCCGGAGGTGGCGCGCACCTGGATGGTCGAGAAGTCGTCCTCGTCCTTGCCTACCTCAAGGAGGGACACGTCGAACGTGCCGCCGCCGAGGTCGAAGACCAGGATGAGCTCGTCCTCCTTGCCCTTGTCCAGGCCGTAGGCGAGCGCGGCCGCGGTGGGCTCGTTGACGATGCGCTTGACGTCGAGGCCGGCGATCTGGCCGGCGTCCTTCGTCGCCTGGCGCTCGGCGTCGTTGAAGTACGCCGGGACCGTGATCACGGCCTCCGTGACGGGCTCGCCCAGGTACTCCTCGGCGTCGCGCTTGAGCTTGCCCAGGATGCGGGCGGAGATCTCCTGCGGGGTGTACTTCTTGTCGTCGATGTCCACCGACCAGTCAGTGCCCATGTGGCGCTTGACCGACGAGATGGTGCGGTCCACGTTGGTGACCGCCTGACGCTTGGCGACCTCGCCCACGAGGACCTCGCCGGTCTTGGAGAACGCGACCACCGAGGGGGTGGTCCGCGAGCCCTCCGCGTTGGCGATGACGGTGGGCTCGCCACCTTCGAGGACTGCCACCACCGAGTTCGTGGTGCCGAGGTCGATACCTACTGCGCGTGCCATGTTGGCTGCCTTCCTACGACAGATTGAGTCTTCTGCACTCAACTTAGGCCGGAGTCCGCCGGGAAGCAAGCTCGGTACCGCAAAGTTGAGTCCACATCACTCAACCCCGGTGGGAGCCGAAAAGTTCCCCCGTGCCGCATCTCGCCGACGACTGCCGGTGACGGCACGGGATTATCGTGTCGCCATGCCCTTCGACACCGCCCTGACCGACGACGTCACGCTGCGCGAGCTGACCAAGGACGACGCCGTGGCGATCGCCCACGCCTACATGCGCAACCGCGAGCACCTCGCCCCGTGGGACCCCGCGCGCCCCGAGGCGTTCTACACGGAGGAGTGGCACAAGGAGCGGCTGTGGGCGCAGGTGCTGGAGAACTCCACGGGCCGCGCGCTGCACACGGTGCTCGAGTCGGACGGCGAGATCGTGGGCTGCCTGAACCTCACCGACATCGTGCGCGGCGCGTTCGAGAACGGTCACGTCGGCTACTGGCTCGACTCCCGGTTCACCGGGCGGGGGCTGATGACCCGCGCCATCGAGGCCCTGGTGGTCCATGCGCGCGACGAGCTGGGGCTGCACCGCCTGCAGGCCGTGACCCTGCCGCACAACGAGGCGTCGCAGGCCGTGCTGACCCGAATCGGCTTCGAGCGGATCGGCTTCGCGCCGAGCTATCTGGAGATCGCCGGCGAGTGGCAGGACCACGTCATGTTCCAGCTGATCCTCCACCGGTGAGCCGGTGAGCGGGTGAGCCGGAGCGCCGTGCGACACGCCACACCCGGCACTATTTCACCCCCGTCAACAGGCGCGACGCCCGGACCTGCGGTACACAAGGGTGCACGACCGAGGCCACAGGGGGTGGGGCATCGGACGCGTACCCCGCGGGCCAGCCCGCGGGTGCCTGATGCCCGGGACCCCGGGCCCCGACGGGGGGAGACCACCATGGCAAGCATCCACGGAAGCTCGTTGTCGATAGCGCTCCTGACAGCTCTCCTCGACCCCGAGGAAGACGGACTCCGGTCGCCTCACGTCCAGGACCTGCTCCAGGAGGCGCTCGAGACGCGCGAGGACGCACGCGACGTGATCGTCGCTCTGCTCGCCTCGTCCGGCTCGATGCTGCGGCAGATCAGCTACCACAACGAGCAGGAGCCGCTCGAGTCCCTGCAGAAGGTGGCCCTGGGCTTCCAGCGCAAGGTGGTCCAGCTTCCGGGCTGAATCAGCCCGCTGCCCGGGCCGACGTCGCCACCGACTCGGCGTCGCGGAGCACTCGCAGGGTGTTCCCGCTGGTCAGCTTGCCGAGATCGGCGTCGGACCAGCCGTTGTCCGCGAGCGCCGCGAGCAGGCGCGGGTAGCCCGTCACGTCCTCCAGCCCTTCCGGCAGGTTGGGCGTGCCGTCGTAGTCGCCGCCGAGGCCCACGTGGTCGACGCCGGCGACCTCGCGCACGTGCTCGACGTGGGCGACGACGTCGGACAGCGTGGAGGTGGGCTGCGGGTGGGCGACCTGCCACTGCTTCATGAACGGCTCGAAGGTGCCGATGTCGGCGTTCCTGATCCCCTCGGCGGCTGCGGCGTCGGCGCCGGCGGCCCGCCACTCGGCGACGGCGGGTGAGACGAACTGCGGCACGAACGTCACCATGCAGACGCCGCCGTTGGTCGCGAGGGTGCCCAGGACGTCGTCGGGGACGTTGCGGGGGACGTCGCAGACGGCGCGGGCGCTGGAGTGGCTGAAGATCACCGGGGCCGAGGTGACGCGCAGCGCGTGGCGCATGGTGCCGGCCGAGGTGTGCGAGAGGTCGACGAGCATGCCGAGGCGGTTCATCTCGCGCACGACGTCCTCGCCGAACGCGGAGAGGCCGCCCAGCACCTCGTCGTCGGTGCCGGAGTCGGCCCACGGCACGTTGTCGTTGTGCGTGAGGGTCATGTACCGCACGCCGAGCGCGTGGAGCATGCGCAGCACGCCGAGGGACTCGTCGATGGAGTGGCCGCCCTCGGCGCCCATCAGGCTCGCGATCCGGCCCCGGGACCACGCCCGCTCGACGTCGGCGGCGGTCAGGGCGAGCTGGAGGGCGTCGGGGTAACGCTCGACCAGGCGGTGCACGCAGTCGATCTGTTCGAGCGTGGCCGTGACAGCGCCGCCACCCTGGAGCCTGGCCGGGACGTACACGGACCAGAACTGGGCGCCGACGCCTCCCTCGCGCAGGCGCGGCAGGTCGGTGTGGGTGGTGGTGAGGCGCTGCGCGATGTCGACGGCGTCGAGGTCGTAGGACGACTGCTCGCGCAGCTCCCACGGGAGGTCGTTGTGGCCGTCCCAGACGGGGTTCTTCTCGAGGAGCGCGGCGATGCGGGCGGCTGTCGTCATGCCGGGCAGGCTACTCCCGCGGGTCAGGAGACGTGTCAGACGTACAGGCCACCCGGGTGACCTGTACGTCTGACACGTCGGCGGTCAGCCCACCCGGCGCCAGGTGCAGTTGGCGGTCTCGAAGCCCTTCGCGCCGGACGTCAGCGTGATCGTCTTCGGGTCGGGTGCGGTGCCGGACGACAGCAGGTTGGCGCCGCCCGGCCGGCCGGTGAACTCGTCGCCGATGATCGCGTAGTAGCAGGAGCCGCCCTTGTCGGCCGGACCGGTGGTCACGTAGGTGCCGCGCTGCAGCTGGTCGCCGAGCATGTAGATGCCGTTGTTGGACGTGCTCATCCGCGGCTCCATCGTGCCCGAGTAGTACTTGACCCAGGGGCCGCAACTGTCGGACCAGAAGGCGTAGTCGGTGGACTTCACAGTGGCGATCCGCTGGCCGTAGCCGAAGTCCTGGCCGAGCAACGCCGTCTTGGAGTAGCGCTCCCAGGAGCAGAACCGCGAGCCCGCCGCGGCCACGTAGGTGCCTGCCGGCACGCTGCCGCTGCCGACGAGAAACCCGTCGTCCGCGGGGATCGCCGTGGCCGCCCGTCCGACGGCGGAGGTGGGCCCGCCCGAGCGGACCGCGGTCGCGTACCCGAACTCGCGGGCGGTGACGGCCACAGAGACCTTCTTGCCGAGCTGCGCGCCCTTGAGAGAGTACGTCGACGAGGTGGCGCCCGAGATCGGCACGCTGTCGGCGAACCACTGGTACGTGAACGACGGCGCCGGACGCCAGGTGCCGACCTTGGCCGTCAGCTTCCCGCCGACTCGTGCTGTGCCCGAGATCGTGGGCGAGGGGGACGCCGAGAACGCCCGGTCGACCGTGGAGTGGGCGGAGGTCACCGACTTCGTGGTGATGCCGGGGCGCTTGCCCGTGACCGTCACGGTGAGCTTGCGCCCGTCGTACGACGCCGGGATCGTGAAGCCCGAGCCCGTGGCCCCGGAGATGTTCTGGCCGTCGATCTTCCACTGGTAATTGGTCGTGGTGCGGGCGGGCGTGGCCGGCGGGGCGACCGCCGACACCCGCGCGCCCGGGGCGGACATCCCGGAGATGCGCGGCACATCCATGGAGAACGTCCCGTAGCCCACCGTGACGGCGGGGCTCGTGCGGGCCTCGGTCACGTAGCCCGGGCGCTTGCCCGTGATCGTGACGGTGAGCTGCTTGCCGAGGTGCGCGCTCGTGGGGACGAACGTGAACGACGTCGCGCCGGAGATCGGCGTGCCGTCCGCGAGCCACTGGTAGGTGAACGTGGTGCCGGAGGTCCAGGTGCCCGACTTCGCGTAGAGGGTGGTGCCCACCTTCGCGGCCGGGCTGATGGTCGGGTTGCTCGCAGTGATCGCTGTCGGTGCGATCACTGCGGTCTCGGCACTCGTCCGAGCCGTCGGCGTGCGTCCGGTGGCGCTGCCGAGCACCGTCACGGAGAGGCGGGCACCGCCATCGGCACCGCGGGGTGTGTAGGTGCTGCCGGTCGCCCCGAGGATCTTCGCGCCGTCGCGGCGCCACTGGAAGGTGAACGTCGCGGCCGGCGACCAGGCGGGCACCGTGGCCGTGAGCTGCACGCCGACCTTGGCCTCCGCGCCGGAGATGACCGGTTCGGGCGCGGCGTCGAACGCGAGCTTCGTGGCCAGCTGGTACGCCGCGAGGACGTCGAGCTTGCCCTCGCCCCACACGTTGTTGTCGTCCGTGGTGCCACCGCACGAGGTGTCACGCACGTCCCTCGCGGACCCGTCGAGGATCGCCCGGGTGCGCGTCACGTCGCCGACGAGCTCCGGCACGGCGTCCCACAGGAGGGCGACGGCGCCCGCGACGTGCGGCGCGGCCATCGATGTTCCGGACCACTGCTCGAACCCGCCGTCGAGCACCGCCGAACGGACGGAGCTGCCGGGTGCGGCGATGTCGGGCTTCACGGTCCCGCTCTGCCCAGGACCGCGCGAGGAGTAGGACGCGATCGCGCCCGACGGCGTGAACGCGCCCACCGAGTAGGACAGCGTGCGCGACCCCGGGCTGCCGGACGACTCGCAGCCGTACTCGCCCTTGTTGCCGTTGGACCACGTGCTGAACATGCCCGCCGCCTCCCAGGCGGAGATCACGTCCTCCATGAACGGGTCCGTCGAGAAGTCGAGGCCCCACGAGTTGTTCACGACGTGCGGGCGCTTGGCGGGGTCGGCGGCCGTGCCGTCCAGCCGGGTCGGCGCCAGGAGCCACTGGCCAGATGCAACGAGCGTGGCGTCCGCGCACCCGGCGGCACAACCGTTCGCCGCGATCCACTCCGCGCCGGGCGCCACGCCGATATTCATCGCTCCGTCGTCCGTGCCCACCATGGTGCCCATGGTGTGGGTGCCGTGCCCGTTGTCGTCGCTAGGGCTCGTTGAGCTGCCCACCGAGTCGAACCAGTTGTAGTTGCCGCCCGACGTCACACCGCGGTACTGCGCGGCCAAGGCCGGGTGGCTACGGCTTACGCCGGTGTCCAGGCCCGCGACGACCACGCCCTCGCCGGTGAAGCCGAGGCCCCACATGTCGTCCGCGTGGATCGCCTCGATGCCGTACGTCGAGTCCGACGCCGCGTTCGGCACGGCGCCGTCCGTCGTCTCCGGCTCCTCGAGCACGTGCCGCGTCGTCGGGCGGACCTCCAGGACCTGGGCGTCCGCCGCGAGGTCGACCGCCTGGTCAAGCGAGCCGTCCTCGACCAGGATCGCGTTCGTAGCCCAGTACGAGGTGTACTCGGTACCCGACTCCTCCAGGGCGGCGATCGCCTGCGCCTGGGACTCCTCCGCGGCCGCGACGAGCGTGTCGTACACGTACTCGCCACGCTCGGACCAGCTCGTGATCCCGCGAGCCGCAGAGAGGTCGGGCTCGCCGGCGAACCGCAGCCAGAAGGCCGTGTCGCCCTGGGCGCGGAAGGCCTTGGTGGCCGCGGGGGTGATCTTGTCCGCCGGGTCGACGACGCCGCGCGCCGCTTGGAGGCCGGGCAGGTCCCGGTCGGCAGCGCTGCTGGGGCGGACGCCGGCCCCGCCGACCGGCTCGGGGTCCGGCGCGGCGAACGCGGACGCGGGGGACGCGAGGAACGCGACGGTGGCTGCCGACGCGACAGCCCTGGTCACGAACGTGCGACGATGCATGTGGGCACTCCGGAGAGTTGGATGAGGGTGCCCAGTCACGGGCAGGAGCCCCCGCCGCGCAGGTTGGGGAGACAGCCGCACACTAGCCGTCGGACCGGCCCGAAATCCCGCAATCGTCGAGAAATCACCCGGCCCGTCCGGGACACCTCATCGACCCTCGCACAGGCCCGTCAATGCCGCCCGCGCAACTTGTCGATCTCGCGCCGCTCCCGCTTGGTCGGGCGCCACGCGCCGCGGTCACGCAGCAGGCTGCTGCCTGGTCGGGCCGCCGAGGCCGGCCGGAGGCGGCAAGCGAACCGCTCGCACCATGTTGCTATCCCGTGATGCGGTCGATGAGCTCCGCCAGGAAAGATCCCGCGGCGAGGTACAGCGCGAAGGCGACGATGACCACGATCCCTCCCACCGCAGCGGTCAACCCCTTTCCGCGTTGCGGCAGGAGACCGATCGACCCCTTTGCGAAATGGTGGTGCGGCGGCGCGTAGTAGATGTCGATCACGTCGCCCGGATCCACGTCCACGAGCAGGTCGACCTCCCCGTGACGCCAGATCCACGAGGCGTAGGCATGCACTAGGTAAGTTCCGCAGCGTACTGGGATGTCCCGGGTACCGGAGTACCTGACATCAACAGTGTTGCCGTCGATGTGAATCGTGCTGACCCTCGAGCCAATACTCGGGCTGACATGAAACCGTACGAGGCAATCGTATGCAGCACCGTCACTCATCCAAAACACCCTACTCCCGTACCAGGTCCTACGGGCTCACGAAGAAAGAAGATCCTCGGCAACCAACAAGATGACCTCTACCGGGTGAAAAACCCGTCGTCAATATTCGGGTCCCAGTCATGATAGGGGTGCGTCGGAAACCGGTCTTCTCCACCAGGCAGTTCCGGAAGAGTCGGTAGAATAACGTCCCACCTGTGCTGATAGTAGCGACGAACGACCTCATTGTCGCCAAGGAAGCCCCCCACTTCGCGATACATCGAACGAACCGGTGCACTACCACCGTTCTCGGTCAGGTATACGCTCGCCAATGTAGAGATAATGGTGGGGTCCACGAGGCCAATCCCTGCGAGCGCTCCGTTGATCGCAAATGAGCCGAACGACTCGAAGAACTGGTCGCTCTGCCACCCGTACGCTCGACCGTAGTGGTAGGTAGCTTCACCTTGAAAACCATTAGAGATCAGGGATGCCGCGAAACCATGCCCTCCCGGCAGCAAGTATCCCACCCGTCCAGCCAGGGTCGACAGATAAGAGAGCATATCGGCAGCCGCTGCCGGGTCATATGAGCCCGCGTGGTTCGGCCACAGCCCGACGAACTGATAGCGTGAGTTTTCATCCGTCGTAGGATCGATGCCCTGGTCTCTGATGGCACGTGAGCGCTCGACGTCGGCACTCAGCTCCCCGGGAAGCGAAGCCTGGCGCCGCTCCAGTTCTTCTCGCCATGCAGCACGTGCGGCCGCCGCGGCCGCGACCTGCGCAGCCCCCTCCGCGGCCCCGCTGTCGACAGCCGCCTGGCGAGCCGCTGCCCATGCATTCGTCGCAGACGTTCGCGCGCTCGAGGCGTACGACACGGACAGCGATGCCGACGCAGCCGCTTGGCGCGCGTGATAGTTCGCCCGCTGTACGGAGCGGCCGGCGATATCCGCGGCGAGCCGAGCAGCCTCAGCCGACTCGCTTGCGGCGGCGGCCGACGCTTCCGCGTCGTCGGCATGGCCGCTCGCCTGGGACGCGGCGTCGGACGCGTCATCGGCGTAGCCCTGCGCGCGGGAAGCCCACTGAGATGCCTCAGCTGCAGCCTTCCGTGCCACCGCTGCCGCTTCCGAGGCCCGGGCTGCGTCCTCTTGAGCTTGCGCCGCGACTTTGGCGGCACCTGCGATCGAAGCGCGGATCGCGCTTACGTGAGATGCGTGATCGTGATCCATCTGCACGGCGTGATGCTGACCCCGGCCGCTGATGAAGGAATTCCTCATGCCCGCGGGACCGCGGAGCGCGACCTCGGCCGCCGATCTCGTGTACGGACCTCCCACGTCGAGCAGCCGAAATGCCTCTACGGCTTCGTCCTCCTGTTGTGCCCGGGCAAGGCCGACCTGAACGCATTCGTTCAGCGCTTCGGGAGACCCGTCGGCAAGAGCGGCCTCGGCCGCCTCCCGGACAGCCCGTCCAGGGCTGCCTGACAGCGCCTGGAAGATGGTGAACCGGTTTTCCTCCGCAGCGGCCTCGATCCAGCCACCGTTCAGGAAAGAGGCGACATCGTCAGGGCTCTCGCTGTCGATGACCGCCTGCGCAGCCTCACCAAGGCGGACGACCGGCGACATCTTGGCGATGGAGGCGACGGCCTCGCGATCATCCTGTTGCTGTGCCAGGACGCGATCCGACTCGATCCAGTTGATGACGTCCTGATTGCCACCCGACAGTGCGAACTCGACCGCCTGTCGGGTCCAGACTGCGGTGCCTGAGTCGAGGATCTTGACGCCGGCCGCACGTGCGTCTGCGATCGCTTCGTCGATCCTGTTCTCTTGCAACGCCACTTCTGCCCGGCCGACCAACGACCGGATCTCCTCGGTCAGCTTTGCGGCCTGCGACATCTCGGCGTTGACCTGTTCCGCTTGCTCGGCCTCGTCCTGGGACTGTCGCACGGCCATGGCGATTGCCATGTCGGTTTCCTGAGCCAACCGCTCCGACTCGGCGGCCCGCGCAGATTCCTCCACTGATTGCGCCTGCGCAACCGCATCGGCGACACGCGTCGCAGCTTCGACCGCGGCCTCGGCTCGCGCGGTCGAGCGGTTTGCGAAGTCAATCGCTTCACCAGCGTGGTCAGCCGCGTCTTCTGCGGCAGCTGCGGCACTCTCGGCATGGTCCGCTGCGTCGTTGGCAGCATCACGCGCGACGCGCGCGGCACCGGCGGCCTGCCGCGCCAAGTTCTGGGCAGTCGCAGCCGCCCGTGTCGAGATGGCTGCAGCCGCCGCTGCATCTGCCGCGGCCTGGCGCGCCTCTTCCGCTTCGCTAGCGGACGCACCCGACGAGACTGCTGCGGCCGCCGACGCTGCTGCTGCTGCAGCAGCATTGGTCGCCGCGCCCGCCGCGGCCGCACCTGCCGCACCCGCGTTGTCAGCCGCCGTCGCAGCGTGCCCTGCGGCCGCTGCCGCGGACCTGGCCTGGAGCGCCGCGTTCCGGGCTCCTTCAGCTGCTAGGCGCGCCGCAGAAGCTCGGGAAGCATCCGCTGACGCAGCTATAGACGCCCGATACGCACGCGCCGCCGCTCGCCCAGTGCTCGCGGCGGCTGCAGCTGCCGACTGCGACGCATCTGCGGCTCGTCGAGAAGCTTCCTCAGCGACCCGGGACGCACTCGTCGCACTAGAGGCTGCAGAGGCCGCTCCTCTGGCCGCGGCCGCGGCCTTGGACGCTGCCCGAGCCGAGCGCTCGACGTCGTTCTCGGCCGCCCGGGCCTCTGCCGCAGCTTCCTCTGCCGCGGCCCTCGCCCGTTCTGCCGCAGCAACAGCCTTGTCCGAGAGGAGCACGGCCTTCTCTGAATTCAGCGCCGCCCGTCGGCCCCCTTCCTCGACAATCGCTACGAGCTGCTCGATCGTTGCAGATTCATCGTCACGCACCCGCGCTATGAACTGTCCTGACTCCAGGAACCAGCTCGCGGCTTCCGGCGACCCATCAGAGAGCGCACGTCGGGCATACTCGGCAACCTGTGGCGACGCCGTAGCCAAGATCTTGAAGACCTCGGCACGGTCGTCCTCCGCTTGCGCGGAGTACCGCCGCACATCCAGGAACAAGCGCAGTGCATCCTCAGTGCCAGCGTTCAGCGCGGCAGCGGCCTCGCGGCGAACTGCCGTCCCACCGTTGTTGAACTCGCTGAACACCTCGACCCGTAGATCCTCGAGCAGGACGCGCTCGAAACCGCCGTCGAGGAACGCCGAGACAGCGTCCCGACCGCCGACGAGTGCGGCACTCGCCCCCTCACGAACCGCCCTGCCGGCGAGCGGCAGAGCAGCGAACAGCGAGAACCTGTTGTCCTCGTCCTGTGCGGCAGGCAGCATCTGGTCGAGGAACACCGCGACGTCAGCGTCTGTCCCGGCCAGCGCTCTGGCCGCCGTTCCCCGAACAGCACGCCCACCCGTCTTGTACGACCACAGCACACGTCCGCGCGGAGTGGGGGGCAGCTCGGTCTCGGGGACGTCATCCAGCACCGATGCCCAAGCACGCGCCGGCAAGCAGGTGGGCAGCACAGGCACGCTGGCAACACCAACGGCCAGAGCGGTCAGAGCCTGGCGCCTAGTCCACAGTGTCGGTGGCATTGATGAACCCCTTCGTCACGAGTAGCTGAAGATCACCCAGATGGAACTGAAGACTGCGAACTGACGCGATTGCGCGAGCGGGATGCCCGACGGTTTCTACGAGCGGTCTTGACCGATTCATCGGGTCACCCGGATCTCGAGCAGAGTGGAATCGCCGTTGCCAGCGGACTCACCGACTGCCCGGATCTGGTTCGCCGGAATGTCGTACTCGGCAGCGCCCTGGTCCGAGATGAGCTCCACATGGGTGTTGCTTGAGTCGTTCGTGATCACGCCGAACACGAGGGGGATCTCAAGAGTCAGGAATCCCTCGTTACCGGTGGTCCGGAAGCAGACTTCCAAGCCCCTGGGGAGGCCTCGCGCCGAGATGCGCAGCAAGTTGCTCCCGCTGGAGCATTCCACCAGGACGATGTGCCCGTCGCCCCGCATCAGCTCGACGCCCCACTCGTCAAGGATCCGGTCCGCGCCGGGGTAGTTGAAGTCCTCGACCACGAACGGCAGGTCGTCCGGCGGCGTGGCAGCCGTCGGCGGATCGTCCGGGTACGCCATGGGCCGCGGCCCAAAGGATTCCCCTCCATCGATCCGAAAGTTGTCGACATGCTCGAACTTGAACTGGAACTCAGTAGGCGGGCACGTCGGCGGAACGGGGGCGGCAAGGGCGACGACACCGGCCGACCCGCAATCATCTGGGCCGGGAAGATACAGCGGGGGTTCCCACGCTCCGCCGTCGGCACGCAGCAGCCATGCGTCCTGTTCCTCGGTGCTCAACCGCGCCCGGACATACTCCCCGTTCGCCACCGACCTGATTGCGTAGTACCCGCCCTTCATCTGCGCCAGGGTGAACCGCTCCGTTGCTCCAGGCGTTATGACACGAGCGCGCAAGATGTCCCGATAGCTGTCCGTTCGCTCGATCTCGGCTTTCACGAAGCGGCCGTTCACTTCGGACCGGAACTCGACCGTCTCGCCGCCGTCCGCGGTGCGCAAGGTGTATGTCTCCGCGGAGGTCACATTCGCGGATGCGGCCCGAAGCAGCCTCGCCAAGTCGCCCGATCGACCTCCCTCCGCCGTCACGTACTGGCCACTTCGCCTCGACTTCAGCGCCCACCGCGCCACTCGGATGCCGATGTCCCCGGCCAGAACGTCGACGCGGGTCGCGACAGCAGCAGTACGCGTCTCCGCGGAGCCGAAGCATCCGCCCTGCCACGACCGGCTGGCGACGGCAACGAGCTCGTCACCGTCGATGCCGCTCCTGACGACGGGGCCGCCACCGTCACCCATGCAGATCGCCCCGCCGCCCTGGCTGTCGATCTGCAGGTCCGTCGCCGTACCTCCGACGACGGTGAAGGATTCGCGGTGCATCCGCAGCGGAGCCCACTCGTCCGCTGTGCGACCGTACCCGGAGACCTCCACAGTGTCGCTCGTGACTGCCGGAACACTGCTCAGGGAGACCGGTTCCACATTCGTAACCGGACTGCTCAGCCGCGCGAGTGTCAGATCGCGGCCAGCCATCGGAACGAGCTCGACAACGCCCCGCACGGCGCCGGCAGTACTCGTCGAGTCAGTCCGCCCCACGATGGCCTGCGTCGCCAGGGCCGGAGCACCGGGAACGAGCGTGGCGTACTGGGCGGGGTCATCGACAAAGCAGCTTGCCGCCGTGAGGACCCATAGCTCCTCGACGAGTGCGCCAGAGCATGCACGGTCGTGCGCGCCGATCTCGAGCTTCACGACATAGAGCTGCTCGCCTTCCGTTACCTGGTCGCCGACGAGGGCTTCGGCCGCAGGAGCCACCGCCATCGACGAGATCAGGAGAGCTGCTACCAGCATGGGCGCGGTCACAACCGCCGCCACGCGACTCGACCAGTATTTTCTCACCGAACGACCGTAGCGTGATTTAGCAGGATTTGGACTGGATTAACCCTTATAGGTGGGGTGAAAAAAGGGTTGAAGTGCCCCTTCGATGGCGCGGGCGTGCAGCCCGGCTGCTGACCGAAGCCGCGGGCTCCTCCGGTGCGGCGATCGTGCGCACGCCTGGCCAGACCGGACCCCGGAGTGCCGGACGCGCTGGACCTGCGCTGAGCAGGGGACGTGCCATGAACGTAGCGCCCTGAGTCAGGCAAAGTGGCCAAAATGCCGAGAAATCACCCGGGCAGATCTCAGGGTTCCCGCCGCCCGCGGAGCTTGTCGATCTCGCGCCGCTCCCGCTTGGTGGGGCGCCCCGCGCCGCGGTCACGCAGCCCGACGGCCTCCCGCTCGACCCGCGTCGGCAGGGGCGGGCTGTGGTCCAGGTAGGCCTTGGCCGCGATGGGCGCGCCGACCCGCTTGAGCAGCAGCTCCACGACCTCGACGTCCCGGTCCCGTAGGGGATCGCGCCAGGTCACACGATCGCCGACGGCGACGGACGTCGACGCCTTGGCGATCTTGCCGTTGATGCGGACCCGGTTGCTGCGGCACAGGTCGGCCGCGACCGACCGGCTCTTGGTCAGCCGCACCGCCCACAGCCAGACGTCGATGCGCATCGGCCCATCCTGTCACCGACTCCGGCCGTCAGAGACCCCGGTCGTCAAGGACCCCGCCGTCAGACGTACGGCTGGTACTCGAACCGCTCCACGGTCACCACCGAGTCCGACGGCGCACCGTCGCTCGTCGCGATGAGCCCCAGCCACAGGCCCACGAACCCCCCGGCCGCGACGCTGTCCAGGGTGCGCCCGTCCGCGACCGCCACCGTCTCCGGCGGCTCGTCACCGACACCCGCGAGCAGCGCGTAGTCCTGTCCCCTGGCCTGCACGGCAAGCGTGACGGGGCCGTCGCCGTCCGGCAGCGGGCGCTCCCCGAGCACCGTCGCCACGCCCGCCCGCCGGTGCACCGCGCGGACGCGGCGCCCGGCGGCGTCGGGCGAACCCGTGACCACCAGCAGCACGTGGTCCCGCTCGGACTGCCGCACCGCGAGGCCGGCCTGCTCGTCCGGCCCCGCCGGGTCGAACCGCAGCACGGTCCGCACCGTGACGTTCTGGTGCTGCTGGCGGACGCCGAGGAAGGCCGGCGTCGCCGCGTCGGTGAGATTCTCCGGGCGCGTGCGCAGCAGCCAGCCGGCGCCGTGCGGCTCGGCGAAGTCGGCCGGGCCTCGCAGCCCGGTCCACCGCAGGTCGCCGGGTAGCACCGGCCCGGCGGGCGGCCACGCAGCGACCGGGCCGCGTCCCGCGCCGTCCGCCCGGACGCCGTCCGGCACCTGCACCGTCTCGGGCACGCGGCCCTGCCCGGGTGCGAAGACCGGCCAGCCGTCCTCCCAGGTCACCGGCACGAGGAACGTCTCCCGGCCGAGGTTGTAGTGGTAGCCGCCGTAGGGGCGCATGGCGAGCAGCACGGCCCACCAGGAGCCGTCGGTCGCCTCCACCAGGTCGGCATGCCCGACGCCGACGACGCCCACGTCCCGCCCCAGGTGCCGGTGGGTCAGCACCGGGTTGGCCCGGTTGCCGACATACGGGCCGGTCACCGCGTCGGACCGCGCCACCGAGATCGCGTGGTGGAACTCGGTGCCGCCCTCCGCGGCGAGCAGGTAGTACGTGCCGTCCACCCGGTACAGGTGCGGCCCCTCGGCCCAGACCGCGCCCAGCACGGCGCCGCGCCAGAGCACGTGCTCGGGCCCGGTGAGCCGCATCGTCGCCGGGTCGAGCTCGCGCAGCCACACCTCGGTCTGGTCGTGCCACTCGGGCTCGCGGGCGAGCCGGGTGCCGTGCAGCCAGACACGGCCGTCGTCGTCGAAGAACAGGGACGGGTCGATGCCGTCCTCGTCGAGCCACACCGGGTCCGACCACGGCCCCGCCGGGTCGGTCGCGGTCAGCACGAAGTTGCCGCCCCGCGCGCTGTCCCGCTGGTCCACGAGCGTGCAGACCAGCCAGAACACCCCGTCGTGGTGCCGCAGCGTCGGCGCGTACAACCCGCCCGACGACGCGATCCCGCGCATGTCGAGCTGCCCCGCCCGGTCGATCGCGTGCCCGATCTGCTCCCAGTGCACCAGGTCGGCGCTGCGGAACACCGGCAGGCCGGGGAAGTACTCGAACGTTGAATTGACCAGGTAGTACTCGGTCCCGACCCGGCAGATCGTCGGGTCGGGGTAGCAGCCCGGCAGGATCGGGTTGTGGACGGCGGTCACGGCGCCACGGCGACGTCGACCCACCGCTGGTCCGCGGTCGTCACCTCGTGCACGTCGCCCGTGATCGCGACGACCGTACGGACCGGCGAGACGGCGACCGGCGCCGGGCCGCCGTGCGCGTCATTCGGCTCGTCCAGGTCGGCGATGCCCTCGGCCACGACTCTGACAACGCTGTCGGCCGCATGCGCACCGACCCACACCTCGACGTCGCCGGGCTCGACGATCCGCACCATCCTGCGGTCCGTGAACGCGAACCGCGTGGTCGGCACGTCGAACGTGATGGTCGTCGACTCCCCCGGCCGCAGCGTGACCCGGTGATAGCCGAGCAGCTGCGCGGTGGGTCGCGTGACGGAGCCCTGCACGTCGTGCCCGTAGAGCTGCACCACGTCGGACCCGGCCACCCCGCCCGTGTTCGTCACCGTCACGACGGCGCGGAAGGTGCCGCCCGCCTCGACCGACGGGTCGACGGACACGAGTTCACGCGCGAACGTCGTGTAGGACAGGCCGAACCCGAAGGAACGCAGCGGCGTCGAGTCGGTGGACGTCACCTCGGACGCGCCGCCGAGGATCGGGTGCAGGTACGAGTACGGCTGCGAGCCCGTGGATCGCGGGAGCGACACGGGCAGCCGGCCGGACGGGTTGACCCGGCCGGAGATCACGCCGGCGAGGGCGGTGCCGCCCTCCTCGCCCGGGAAGAACGCCTGCAGGACGGCGCCGGGCCGCGTCGCGCCGGACTCGCCCGCCGCGCCCGCCTCCCCGGGGCCAGTCGAAGGATCCAGCGCCCAGCCCACCGCGTACGGGCGACCGGTCAGCAGCACCATGACCACGGGCTTGCCCGTGGCGAGCACCGCCTCCACGAGCTCGCGCTGCACGCCGGGCAGCTCCAGCGACTCGCTGTCGTTGCCCTCGCCCACGGTGCCCCGGCCGAACAGCCCGGCCTGGTCGCCGACCACGACTATCGCGACGTCGGCGGCCTCGGCCGCGGCGACGGCCTCGGGGAACCCGGAGGTGTCGTCGCCCTCGACCGCGCAGCCCTGCGCGAACGTGAGCTCGGGCTCGGGCAGGCCCGCGCGGCCGAACTCCCCGGCCAAGGCCTCGGACACGGACGGGATCTCGAACCCGGCCGGGACGCCCGGGAAGTGCGCCAGCACATGGTTCGCGAACGAGTAGCAGCCCATGAGGGCCTCGGAGCGCGCCGCGTTCGGCCCGATCACTGCCACGCGGGCCGGCTTGTCGTGCCACGCGCCGAGCGGCAGCACGCCGTCGTTCGACAGCAGCACCACCGACTCCTCGGCGAGCCGGCGCGCGACGTCGCGGTGCGCGGGCGAGTCCAGGTCCACGACGGCGGGCGGCGCGTCCTCGTACGCGTCCGGGTCGAGGAGCCCCAGCTCCTCCTTCTGCTTGAGCGCGCGCAGCACCGCCCGGTCCACGATCTCGACCGGCACCGTCCCGTCCGTGACGAGCGCGGCGAGCGGCTCCAGGTACGCGTCACCCGACGGCAGCTCGATGTCGACGCCCGCCTCCAGGGCCGCGGCGGCGGCCGCGCCCCGGTCCGCCGCGATGGCGTGCATGACGTTCAGGAACGCGACGCCGAAGTAGTCGGCGACCACCACGCCGTCGAACCCCCACCGCTCGCGGAGCACCTCGGTGAGGTACTCCCCCGACGAGTGCATCGGCACGCCGTCGACGTCGTTGTACGAGGCCATGACGCCCCGCACCCCGCCGTCGAGCACCGCCATCTCGAAGGGCGGGAGGAAGACGTCGGCGATCTCGCGCGGGCCCGCGCTCACCGGGGCGTGGTTGCGCCCCGCCTTGGACCCGGAGTAGGCGACGAAGTGCTTGAGCGTGGCGTGCACGCCGGCGCCCTGCAGCCCGCGGACGTACGACGTGCCGACAGTGCCGACGAGGTACGGGTCCTCGCCGATGCACTCGTCGACCCGCCCCCAGCGGGGGTCGCGGACGACGTCGAGCACCGGGGCCAGCCCCTGGTGGACGCCGAGCTGCCGCATGGACTGGCCGATGAGGCGGCCCATCTCAGCGACGAGCTCCGGGTCGAACGACGCGCCCCACGCGAGCGGCGTCGGGAAGGTGGCCGCCTGCCAGGCCGCCAGGCCCGTGAGGCACTCCTCGTGCACCAGCGCGGGGATCCCGAGACGCGTCTCGCGCTTCAGCCTCCGCTGCTCGTCCCAGAGCCACGCGGCGCGCTCGGCCGGGTCCACGGGCCGCGTGCCGTACACGCGGGTGTAGTGGCCCAGGCCGTTCTTCGTGATCTCGGAGAGCGCGGCGGAGCCCTGGTCACGGGCCATCTCGCCCTGCATCGGCGCCACGACGTTGCCGCCCTGGTCCAGCCAGTACCCGACCAGCTGGGCGAGCTTCTCCTCGAGGGTCATCTGTGCGTGCAGCTCCCGCACGCGCTCCGACACCTCGGGCATCGCCCTCAGCGCCACCGGCAGCTCCGTCATTAAACGTTTCCTCTCTCGACCTGCTTGTACGACCCGGCTTGTGCGACCCGGCTTGTGCGACCGTGCTTCGGCCCTGCTTCGGCCGTGCTTGCTTCAAGACCGGGCGCGGGCGCGCCGGCAGGCGCGCCCCGCGCCCGGGGTCAGCCCTTGACGGCTCCTGTGAGACCGCCGACGATGCGCCGCTCGAACAACGAGAAGAAGATCAGCGCGGGAATCATCGACAGCGACGTGAACGCCAGCACCCGTGCCGTGTCGACCGAATACTGGGAGGCGAACGCCTGGACCCCCAGCGGCAGCGTGTACGACAGCTCGTCGTTCAGGATGAACAGCGGCAGCATGTACGAGTTCCACGACGCGACGAACGCCAGGATGCCGACGGTGATGACGCCCGGCAGCGACAGCGGCACGACCATCCGGAAGAAGAACCCGATGCGGCCCGCGCCGTCGATCGAGGCAGCCTCCTCGATCTCCTTCGGGATGGCGCGCAGGAACGGCACCAGGATGATGATCGTGGTCGGCAGCGCGAACGCGATCTGCGGCAGGACTATGCCGCCCACGGTGTTCATCAGGCCCAGGTCACGGATCAGGATGTACAGCGGGGTGATCGCCACGGTCATGGGGAACATGAGGCCGGCCGCGAACAGCGAGTACATCGCGCCGTTGAGCTTGAAGTCGTACCGCGCGAGCACGAAGCTCACCATGAGCCCGAGCGCCACGACGCCGACCGTGGTGAGGATGCCTGCGACCGCGGAGTTGGCGACCTGGCGCCAGAACACCCCGCTCGTGAGCACGCTGAGGTAGTTGTCGATCACCCACGGGCTCGGCAGACCGGACGGGTCGACGGTGATCTGCGCGTTCGTCCGGAACCCGCCCACGATGATGTAGAGCACCGGACCGATGCAGATGCCGACGAAGAGGAAGGCGATGACATAGGTCATCGGGCTGCCCCAGGCGACCTTCGGCATCCGGCGGAGCTTCTGCCCGGCCGTCGTGGGGGCTTCGAGCAGCGCCGCCATCATTTCTTCCCTTCCGTGAGTGCGCCCTCGGTGTCCCGGCGCAGCACGTAGCGCTGGTAGACCAGGGCGATGACGAGCGAGATCACGAACAGCACGACGGCGACCGCGTTGCCGTAGCCGAAGTTCCCCGCGAGCCGCCCGTTCAGGACCATGTAGGTCGCCATCGTCGAGGTGCCCGCCGTCGCGGAGACGTACTGGCCCCAGATGATGTAGACGAGGTCGAAGAGCTGGAGCGAGCCGATGATCGACAGGAACGCCCAGATGCGGAGCGTCGGGCCGAGCAGCGGCAGCGTGATGGTCCGCTGGATCTGCCAGTACGAGGCGCCGTCGATCGAGGCCGCCTCCGAGAGCTCCTCGGGGATGCTCTGCAGGCCCGCGAGGAACAGGATCACGGCGAAGCCGATGTACTTCCAGCTGATGATGATCATCAGCGACCAGATGGCGATCTTGGGATCGGACAGCCAGTCGACCGTGAGGAACCCGAGGCCCAGCTTGTCGAGCAGGTCGTTCACCGCGCCGGAGGTCTGGAGCATCAGGCTCCAGCCCGTGCCCACGATGACCTCCGAGATCACGTACGGCACGAAGATCAGGACGCGGATGATCGACCGGCCGCGGATCTTCTGGTTCAGCAGGAGCGCCAGCGCGACCGCCGCCGGGCCCTGGAGGATCAGGGACAGCACGACGATGTAGCCGTTGTGCAGCAGCGCCTCGTGGAAGGCCGAGTCCTTGAAGATGGTCAGGTAGTTCCGGAGTCCGATGAACTCCGTCGGCGGGCCGTAGCCCTTCCAGCTGAAGAACCCGTAGTAGGCCGCCAGGAAGACGGGGAAGATCACGAACGCCAGGAACACGACGATGGCGGGACCCGAGAGCAGGCTGATCTCGAGCGTCTTGCGCCAGTCGGTCTTCCGGCCCCGCCGCGGCCGGCGGGCCGGAGACGGCGTCTGCACGCCGCCTCCGGCCACCGAGGCACCCTCAGGCGAGGTCGTCACGGTTGCTGAGTTCTCGCCCAGGGAGTGAGTCATCTGGCTCGTTACTCCATCGCCGCTGCGGCGTTCACGGCGTCGACGATGCTCTGCGGGTCACCGTCACCGGCCAGCAGCTCGACGACGCCTGCGTTGAGCGCGTTGCCCACGTTCTGGCCGTACAGCGTGTCCAGCCAGACGGAGACGTACGGGGCCTTGTTGTAGGCCTCGAGGACCGACTTCAGGGCGGGGTCGGTCACGACGCCCTGGGCCTCCTGGCTGGCGGGCAGCGTGACGAACGCCTCCGCGTACTTCTCCTGGTACTCCTTCTGCATGAAGAAGTTCAGGAACTCGGCGCACTCCGGCGGCGCCTCGACGAAGCAGGAGTAGCCGTCGACGCCGCCCATGAACGCGGCAGGGTCGCCCGCTCCGCCGTCAACGGCGGGGAACGGGAACCAGCCGAGGTCCTTCAGCGGCTTCTGGTCGGGGGTCAGGCCCGCGATCACGCCCGGGTCCCAGGCGCCCATGAGCTCCATGCCCGCCTTGTGGTTCGCGATGAGACCGGCCGAGGAGCCGGCGCCCTGCTGGGCCGTCGCGGTGAGGTAGCCCTCCTGGAACGGCTCGGTCTCGGCGAACGCCTGCAGGTCCTCGCCGGCCGCGAGCCAGCACTCGTCGTCGAAGCTACGGGACTCGGCGGCGGCCTCGAGGGTCTCCTGCGAGCACTCGCGCAGCGCGAAGAAGTAGAACCAGTGCGCGGCGGGCCAGGCGTCCTTGCCGCCGAGTGCGATCGGGGCGATGTCGGCGGACTTGAGGTCGGACACGACGCCGTTCAGGTCGTCGATGGTGGCGGGCGTCTCGGTGACGCCGGCGTCGTCGAAGAGGTCCTGGCTGTAGAAGATGCCGCCGGGCAGGATGGACGTCGGCATGCCGTAGATCTTCCCGTCCACGGAGAGGGCGCTGAAGCCGGCCTCGCCGACAGCGGTCTTCGCGGCGTCGTCGATCGAGTCGGTGAGGTCCATGATCTGGCCGGCCTCGACGACGTCGGCCAGCTTGCCGCCGCCGCGCGCCATGAAGATGTCCGGGGCGTCGCCCGAGTTCAGGGCGGTCTGCAGCTTGCCGTCCATGTCCTCGTTCTGGATGGACTGGACCTCGATCTTCACGCCGGGGTTGGCCTCCTCGAAGGCGGCGACCGTGTCCTCCCAGTACGCCTTGCCGGGACCGGTGGTCGAGTTGTGCCAGAAGGTCATCGTGACGTCGCCGTCCGACCCTCCGCCGCTGCCGCCGGAACAAGCCGCGGCCAGCAGGGCAACGGTGGCGCCAAGGGCAAGAGTGCCCGCGGCCCGCGTCTTCCTCATCATTGTGGAACCCCTTGTAGGTCGTCATCGACAGTCGGCAGGAGCCTGCCGGTTGACGGACCACGAAGTCCGCCACACCAGGAGACTGTCAGGAGGGTCCTGGCCAAGTCAAACGGTTTCGATATCGATTTCGAAACGGATCGGCTTAGCGGACACAGGCTGTTGCCCGAGGTACTCTCGCACCGTGCACAGTGGGACAGGCTCACCCGGGTCCACCGCCGGACCGGGTGACAGCGTGACGAACGGCCCGGAGTCCCCGGAACCGCTCGCCACCCAGGAGCGTGCGACCGGCCGCGCCACCATCACCGACGTCGCGCGGGTCGCCGGCGTCTCGGTCGCGACCGTCTCCAAGGTCGTGAACGGCCGGTACGGCGTGGCGGCGGCCACCGCCGAGCGGGTGCTCGGCGTCGTCGCCGACCTCGGGTACGAGTCGTCCCTGGTCGCGCGCAGCCTGCGCCGCCGCAAGACCAACGTGATCGGCGTGCTCGTCGCCGAGTTCGAGCCGTTCAGCACGGAGCTCCTCAAGGGCATCTCCGCCGCCGTCGACGGGACGGGCTACGAGCTGCTCGCCTACTGCGGCGACGCCGGGCACTCGGACCACGTGGGCTGGGAGCGCCGGTCGCTGTCCCGCCTCGCGGGCACCCTGATCGACGGCGTGGTCATCGTGACGCCGACGCTCGCCCTGCCGGTGCACGAGGGCGTCCCGATCGTCGCGATCGACCCGCACACCGGGCCCACCGGCCCGGCCACCGTGGACTCCGACAACCTGGGCGGCGCCCGCGCCGCCACCGAGCACCTCATCGCCCTGGGCCACACGCGCATCGGCTACCTGGGCGGACGCGCCGACCTGGAATCGGCCCGCCTGCGCGAGCTCGGCTTCCGCGAGGCGATGCAGGCGGCGGGCCTCACCCCGGACCCGAGCCTCGTGCTCGAGGGCGGCTACCGCCCGGACCGGTCCGACCGCCCCACCCACGACCTGCTCGAACGCCCCGACCGGCCCACCGCGGTCTTCGCCGCGAACGACCTGTCCGCGATCCACGTCATCCAGGTGGCCCAGGAGCTGGGCCTGCGTGTCCCGGAGGACCTCTCGGTCATCGGGTTCGACAACATCCCGGAGGCCGCCGCGTCGGTGCCGCCGCTGACGACCATCGCGCAGTCCCTGCACGAGATGGGTGCCGAGGCGCTCCGGATGGTCGTCGGGATGCTGGAGTCGGGCACCACGGCCGGCAAGCACACGCGCCTGCCCACGCGGCTGGTGCAGCGCGCGAGCACGGCCCCGCCGCCCACCAAGTAGCTGTCAGACCGACAGGTCACCCGGGTGACCTGTCGGTCTGACAACTCTGCGGGGTCAGGGCCGGGAGCACCTGGGCGACCAGGCGCTTTCCCAGGCCGGGCTCGTCCACGGCCCCGCCGCCCCAGAACGCGGCGAGGAACGCCTGGTGCAGCGCGGCGCCGACCAGCAGCCGGGCGACCGCCTCGACGTCGACGTCGGGACGCACCCGGCCCGCCTTCATCTCCGCCTCCAGATAGGCCTGCAGCCGGAGCAGCGGCACCTGCGGCCCTGCCCCGTGCGCCGCTATCGCCTCTCGGTGCCGCGCCAGGAGCGTGCTGCTGGAGAAGATCGAGGCGGAGATCGGGAAGCTGTCCACGTAGAAGTCGAGCAGCCCGCTGACCATCCGCACCAGGTTGGCCTCGACGGTTCCCGTGCCGGCCGCGTCGTCGGGCAGGGCGAAGCCCGGCAGCCGCTCCTCCAGCACCGCCATGAACAGACCCTGCTTGTCGGCGAAGTGGCGGTACAGCAGCGCCTCCGAGCAGCCGGCCGCCCGCGCGATCTCCTTGGTCGTCGCGTGCGCGACGCCCTGCTCGCGCATCACGCGCGCCGCCGCGTCGAGGATCCGCTCCCGTGTGCTCATGCCAGACATTCTCGCCCCGTTCCCTTGACCAGCAGTCATGCCGCGTGGCACGGTGTGAGTAAGTATTCACTCACACCCTCTCGAGCACCACCCCAGAACGAGGAGATGCCATGAAGATCGCTGTCGTCGGAGCGAGCGGCCGTACCGGCCGCGAGCT
The DNA here is from genome assembly GCF_042670845.1 of Promicromonospora sp. NPDC057138. Taxonomy (NCBI): domain Bacteria; kingdom Bacillati; phylum Actinomycetota; class Actinomycetes; order Micrococcales; family Promicromonosporaceae; genus Promicromonospora; species Promicromonospora sp. NPDC057138. Next base: position 24,464 of record NZ_JBHUUX010000034.1, read on the forward strand.
CGTCCGCGCCGCAGCCGCGGCCGGCCACGAGGTCGTCGCCGTCGTGCGCGACCCGTCCCGGCTGTCCGGTCCGCCCGGGGAGGTCCGGGTCGCCGACGTTTCCGACGTTGCCGCGCTCACCGCCGCGTTCCAGGGCGTGGACGCCGTCGCGAGCTGCCTCGGGCCGGTGGCCGGCGAGTCGGCGCACGTCCTGCGCGACGGAATCACCGCAGTCCTCGCGGCCATGGACGGCGCCGGGGTGCGCCGCCTGGTCGCGATCAGCGCGAGCGGCTGGCTGGTCGACGGCGACGACCCGCTCTCCCGCTACGTCGCCAAGCCGATCCTCAAGCGGGCGCTGGCCGAGGCGAACGCCGACCTGGAGGCCATGGAGAAGGTGATCAGGGCCAGCCACGTCGACTGGACGATCATGCGCCCGCCGCGCCTCCAGGACCGGCCGGGCACCGGCCGCTACAAGGCCCGGCGCGACGGCAACGTGCGCTGGGCCTGGACGATCGCCCGGCCCGACCTCGCCCTCGCGATGCTCGACGCCCTGCCGGACGACACCGCCGTCGGACAGGCGATCTCCGTCGCCGCCTGAACCGTCGCCGCGCGAACCGGGTGCTCGGCCCGCCGAAATTGCCTCGCCGCACGACGGCGGGCCGGGCACCCTGGTCGTTATGACCTCGCCCACCGGCCGCGCGCCAGAGCCGTGGCACATCGTCGAGGTGCCCGCCGTGCCCTCGGCCGACCACCCCGATGCCTGGATGTACCACGGCACGAGCGCCGTCGAGCGGGCCGCGGAGATCGCGAGCGTGGGGCACGACGACCTCGCCCGCACGGTCCGGCAGCTCGTCAGCGGGATGCTGCACCAGGAGTACTCGCGCAAGCAGCGGCTGGTCGCGATCGTGGACCGGACCGACGGGCAGGCCCCGACGGCTGACGACGTCGTCGGGTTCGGGTTCGCGTCGATGACGCTCGAGCACAACACGCACGCCGCCGACGTCCATGTGGCGGTCCACCCCGACCACCGGCGGCGCGGCATCGGCACGGCCCTCGCCGACCGGCTGGAACAGGCGGCGGCCGACGCCGGCCGGACCACGTTCTTCGGCTGGCCGCGGTCCCCCCGGGAGGCGGCCCAGGGAGAGGACGCGCTGGTGCCGGCCACCGGCGTCGGGCGGCTCCCCGCCGACGTCGCGGGCGTCCGGTTCGCGCTCGACCGCGGGTACACGCTGGAGCAGGTGGCGCGCATGTCGCGGCTCGACCTGCCGGTGGATGCCGAGAAGCTGGCCGAATTCGAGGCGGAGGCGCGCGCGAAGGCCGGAGACGACTACCGGACGCACACGTGGGAGGGCGTCCCCGAGGAGTGGCACGCCGCATACGGCCGGCTCATGACCCGGATGTCGACGGACGTGCCGCAGGGCGAGCTCGACTTCGGCGAGGAGACGTGGGACGCCGAGCGCGTGCGCGTCTACTTCGAGGAGCGTGCGGCCAGCGGCCAGCGCCTGCTGACCACCCTGGTGGAGCACGTCCCGTCGGGCGAGATGGCAGGCGGTACGTCGTTCCTGCTGCAGGACGGCAAGCCGGCGTACGCGTTCCAGGAGGAGACGATCGCGCTGAAGGCCCACCGCGGGCGCCGGCTGGGGATGCTCGTCAAGGCGGTCAACCTGCGCGAGCTGGCCGCCCGGTACCCGCAGACCGAGCGCGTGCACACCTTCAACGCGGAGGAGAACGCGCACATGCTGGGCATCAACGTGGCCCTCGGCTTCCGCCCGTCGGGCGCGGAAGCGGCCCTCCAAAAGCGCCTCTGACCCTTCGTTGAGTGCTGGCTATTTGCGGGTCAGCGGGCGCGAACTCCGCAAATAGCCAGCACTCAACGGTGTCTGCGGAGGCGGGTGGTTGCGGCCAGCACCTTGTTCGCCGCGCGCGTGACGACGCCGCCCGTGCCGTTCGCGACGTCCAGGAGCTGGCGGACCTGCTTGTGCGTCACGCCGGAGCCGGGCTGGTACGGGAGCCGGCCAACGGGCATCGCCCTGGTCATGATCAGGACGTCGTCGGACAGGCCGGCTCCCTGCAGCATCCCCGTGACCGTCGGGCCGATGACGGGGTGCGCCATCGCCTCGCCCACCGAGGACTGCGGCGTGAGCGGCGCGACGAACGCATCCGCCCGCACGTCGACCTCGGCGGTGGCCCGGATGTCGCGGCTCGAGGCGCCCACCTCGACGCGGTACGCGCCGCCCTCCACCAACCACCGGTCGGCGCGGACGTCCCAGTACGCGAGGTCGTCCCGGGCGACCGTCAGCTCCACCTCCCGGGTCTCCCCGGGCGCGAGGTCGACGACGGAGAACGCGGCCAGGGCGCGCGGGGCGCGCGGGACCGACGAGCCGGGCAAGGACACGTAGCACTGCACCACCTCGCGCCCGGCGACGCCGCCCGTGTTGGTCACGGCGACGCGGGCGGTGAGGCCTGCGCCGTCGGTCGAGCCGGTCGAGACCCCCAGCCCCGAGTACGCGAACGTCGTGTACGAGAGCCCGTGCCCGAACGGGTACTGGACCGGCAGCTCCCGTGCGTCGTACCAGCGGTAGCCCACGAAGATGCCTTCGCCGTAGGTGACGTGCAGCCCCGTGCCGGGGAAGCTCGTCCAGGCCGGGGTGTCCTCGATGCGCAGCGGGACGGTCTCCGCCAGCCGGCCGGACGGGTTGACCCGGCCGAACAGCACGTCGGCCATCGCGCCGCCGCCCGCCTGACCCAGCAGCCAGCCCTCGACGATCGCGGGCACCCGGTCCGCGAAGCCGGACAGCCGCACCACCGAGCCGTTGGACAGCACCACGACGACGCGCGGGTTGACCTCCAGCACCCGGTCCAGCAGGTCGAGCTGGGCCGCGGGCACCTCGATGTGCCGGCGGTCGCGGCCCTCGGCCTCATCCGACTGCGGCAGGCCCGCGAAGAACAGCACCACGCTGGCGTCCCGCGCCGCGCCGACGGCGTCGGCGGCCATCGCCTCGTCATCGGCGGCCGCGTCCAGCAGGTAACCCGGCGCGAACACGACGTCGGTGCCCGAGTCCTCGATCGCGGCGAGCGCGTCGTCGAGCTGCGTCGGGACGATCTGGGACGACCCCGCGCCCTGACAGCGCGGCGTGCGGGCCAGCTCGCCGATCACGGCCAGGCGCGTCTGCGGGGCCAGGGGCAGCAACCCGCCGTCGTTCTTGAGCAGCACGATCGCGCGGCTCGCAGCCTCGCGGGCCAGGGTGTGGTGGGCGGCGTCGTGCCAGGCCTCGGGGTCGTGTCCGCGTTCCGCGAGCGCCTCCGCCGCGTCCCCGGTCGCCGCTTCACGCGCATCCCGCGCCGCGAGCGCCAGGGCGACCACCCGGGTGGCCGAGCGGTCGACGTCGGCCAGGTCGAGGGCGCCGGACTTCACGGCCGCGACGATCTCCGTGACCCGGCTCTCGCCGCCGGCGGGCATCTCCAGGTCCAGGCCGGCGCGGATGCCGGCGATGCGGTCGTGGACGGCGCCCCAGTCGGACATGACGAGGCCGCCGAACCCCCATTCGCCGCGCAGGATGTCGGTGGTGATGCGCCGGTCCTCGCCGGTGTGCGTGCCGTTGATGCGGTTGTACGACGACATGAGTGTGGCCGGCCGCGCCTTCGTGACGACGCGCTGGAAGCCGCGCAGGTAGATCTCGCGCAGCGTGCGCTCGTCCATGTCGGCGGAGACGCGCATGCGTTCGGTCTCCTGGTTGTTCGCGGCGAAGTGCTTGAGGCTCGTGGCCACGCCCCGGCGCTGGATCCCGGTGACCAGCGCCGCGCCGATCTCGCCGGCGAGCAGCGGGTCCTCGGCCACGTACTCGAAGTTGCGCCCGCACAGCGGGCTGCGCTTGATGTTGATGCCCGGCCCGAGGACGACGTCGACGCCTCGCCGCTTCGCCTCCTCAGCGACGGCCTCCCCCACCCGCTCGACGAGGCCGACGTCGAACGTGCTGCCCAGCGCGACCGCGGGCGGGAAGCAGGTGGCCGGGACGGCGCCCTCGATGTCGCCGACGTCGGCGTCGAGCCGGCGGACGCCGTGCGGACCGTCCGCGAGGTAGACGGGTGGGACGCCGGGGACCTCGGCGGTGGTCCAGAACGAGGAGCCGGACAGCAGCCGGGCCTTCTGCTCGAGGGAGAGCTTCTTGACGATCGCCGCAGGCGCAGCCGCGGTGGGGACTGCGGTCTCAACGTGCGGCTTCTTCGGCATGCGGTCACGGTATCGGGGGCCACCCACACGCGCCCCGTCTGCCGCCGCACAAAAAACCGTGCGGCCTCGCACCGCCGGGAGCACCCTGGGTCCATGACCTCGACCTCGGCAGTGCCCGCCCCGACGACCTCGGCGTGGCGGCTCATGGACCCGCCCCACCCGTCCTCGATCGACGACCCCGACGCCTGGGCGTACCGGGGCATCGCGGAGCTGCACGCCGCAGTGGGAACCGCGGACCTCGGCAGTCCGGACGACGCCCCGACCCCGCTCGGGGTCCTGGTGACGATGAACAACCAGGACTACCGGCGCAGGCTCCGCCAGGTCGCCGTGGTGGACGAACCCGAGGGGCCGCGGGTGGTGGGCAGCGCCCTCCTGAACCTCTTCGTCCGGTCGAACCAGGAGCTGGCCGTCGGCTTCGTCGTGGTGCACCCGGAGTACCGGCGGCAGGGTATCGGTACGGCCCTGGCCGACTGGCTGCGCGGCACCGCGCGGGCGGAGGGCCGGACGTCGGTCCTGGCCCCCGTCGACTTCGGGCCGGAGCGGGCCGACGGCGAGGCGCTGGTCCCGGCGTCGGGCATCGGCGAGGTCTCGGCGGGCCTGCCGGGAGTCCGCCTGGCACAGAAGCTCGGGCTGACCCTGCAGCTCGTGGAGCGTCGTTCCCGGGTCGACCTGCCGGTGCTGCCGGAGGCCGTTTCGCGCTTCGAGGCCGAGGCCCGCGCCGCCGCGGGCGAGGCCTACCGCGTCCACACCTGGAGTGCGCCGACGCCGGAGGAGTGGATCGGGCAGTTCGCCGCCCTCGAGCAGGCCCTGGCCGACGACGAGCCGCGGGGCGGTATCACCATCGAGTCCGACGTCTGGGACATCGACCGCATCCGCACCGAGGAGTTGGCGATGGCCGCCAAGGGCGACCAGTACGTGGTGACGGCCGCCGAGCACGTGGCCACGGGCGAGCTCGTCGCGATGACGATGCTGCAGTGGAACGACGAGAAGCCCGACTTCACCGACCAGCAGGCGACCGTGGTGCTCAAGGCGCACCGCGGGCACCGGCTCGGGATGCTGATCAAGGCGGTGAACCTGCGCGAGCACGCACGGCTCCGGCCCGCCGCCCAGCGGATCTACACCTGGAACAACGAGGAGAACCCACACATGCTCGCGATCAACATCGCGCTGGGATTCGCCCCGGCAGGCGGCAGCGCGGAGTTCCAGGGCCCGCTCTGAGCCCGTTCGTTGTGAGCGGGATCGTTGCGACTACCTGCCGGTCTTAGGCGCAACGATCCCGCCCACAAAAGTCAGAGGAGCTCCGGGGTGAGGTTCGGGCCGTCGCCGAAGGACTGGGGCGGGTCGAACGGGTGGACCGGGCCGCCGAGATTCGTGTGCCGGAGCCGGAGCAGGTCCTGGTCCACGCCGCCCGGGGTGAGCATGAGCATCCAGTCCTCGGCCATGTCGAACAGCTCGGTCTCGAGGTTGCCGATCTTGACGACCACGACGTCGGTCCCGCGCGGGTCGAGGCCGATCGCCGTGAAGTCCGACTCCAGGTGGTAGGGCCTGCGCCGCTCCGTGAGCACCACCTTGAGCCCGCCGACGGCGACCACGCACACGATGCCTCCCACGGGATCGTCCCTGCGGACCCGCTCGACGACGCCGCGCAGCGTCACGGGACCGTGCGGGCCGTCGTCGAACCGGGCGCCGGCCCGCACCTCGACGACGGCGCCCACCCCGGCGTCGGCCACGGTGCGGGCGGCGTCGGCGTCGGGCAGGGAGGCGTAGATGCCGCTCCGGCCGCCCTCCTCGGGCGGGACGGCGAAGGCCGGCTCCGCCAGGAGCCGCGCGAGGGTCCAGGTGACGTCGCCCGCGCCCCCCGCCATGGGGTTGTCGCCCGAGTCGGACAGGACGAACGGCCGCGCGTCGCTCGCCAGCACCGCCGCCAGGCACTCCTCGTAGGTGCCGGCTGGGGCGACGAACCCGAACTCGTCGCGCGCGTCCCAGTACCGGCGGGCCAGGCGCTCGGCCTCCCGGGTGAGGACGGCGGGGTCGTCCCCCGTCACGACGACGGCGGCCCGGCAGCGCGGCTCGTCCGCCCACGCGTACCCGCCCCAGAGGGAGGCGTCCAGCACGCCGTCCAGCGCCCCGACCCGCGCCACGTCCTCGTAGATGCCCTTCGCCGGCTCCAGCCGGGTGCTCGTCCTCTCGCCCGGCAGCAGCACCGGGACCTGCACCCACGCCTTGTGCGGACGGCCGGCGCCGTCGATGCGGTGCAGCAGGTCGGTGGCCGCGCGCTGGCGGGCCTCGTCGTCGTCCTCGTGCGCGGCCATCCGGTGGCAGGCGATGAGGTCGACGGTGGTGGCCAGCTCCCGCGACACGTTGCCGTGCAGGTCCATCGAGGCGGAGACCAGGCAGTCCGGCCCGACGGCGGCGCGCACCGACCGCGCGAGGTCGGCTTCGGCGTCGGTGTACCCGAGCACCGACATGGCGCCGTGGATGTCGAGCAGCACCCCGTCGAACGGGCCCTGTGCCTCCAGCGCCAGGCCGATCTGGGTGCGGACCGACTCGTAGACGTCGGTGGGGACGGCGCCGCCCGGGAGTGCCCCGGCCCGCAGGACCCCCACCCACTCGGCCTCGCGGCGCAACGGCGTGCCGTCCCGCAGGAACGGGTACCGCCGGACGAGCTCGTTGCCGCGCAGCAGGGTGAACGCCTCCCAGCCCGAGCGGTGCGGGGAGAACGTGCTGGACTCGATGGCCATGCCGCAGATCGCGATCCGCGGTCGATGGTGGGAACGGGTCACGCGCGCAGTTTAAGGGGACGGGTTACACCTTTGTCCCCATTCCACGGCAAAACGGGCCAGATGACCGACAGCCTGGGCTGTCGGCCACCTGGCCTTTCACGCGGGACCGCGAGGGGTCAGTCGTCGCCCCGGTCGTCAGCGTCGTCGTCCGCATCGTCCGCGTCGTTCGGGGTGTTGTCGTCCTGGTCGCCGGCGTAGTTCGCGTCGTCCGGCGAGTCGGCCGACCGTGCGGATCCCGCGGTGTCGGTCGCCGACTCGTTCGGCGAGTCCGCCGACTCCGGCGAGGGGTCGTAGTTCGCGTCGCCCGGCGAGTCCGCGGACTCGGCCGAGCCAGCGGTGTCGCGGGCGGACTCGTTCGGCGAGTCCGCGGACTCCGGAGAGGAGTCGGTCGTCGCGGCGCCCGCTCCGCCGCCGGACGGCGTCGAGCCGTCCAGGGCCACGGCCGCGGAGGACTCGGCCCGGGGTGCTGGGTCGTTCAGCGCCGCGGCGGTTCCCGCGCCGACGACGCCGAGCACGGCAGCCGTCCCGACGATGGCCCAGCGCTTCTTCATGGTCGAGGGGTTCATCTGTGGTGACCTCCTGTCTCGCGACACCCCCTGCGGGTGCCTCCTGATCCGAGTCTGCGGCGCCAGGATGAGGCGACGAGGAGACCCGGATGAGACGCCTCTCATCTCAGCCCTGAACCGGTAGCCCGCCCCGCGCACCGTCTCGATCCGGTCCGCCCCCAGCTTCTTGCGCAGGTACCGCACGTACACGTCCACCACGTTCGAGCCCGGGTCGAAGTCGTATCCCCACACGCGCGACAGCAGCTGCTCCCGGGACATGACCTGGCCCGGGTGCTGGAGGAACACCTCGGCCAGCGCGAACTCCCGCGCCGACAGCTCCACCTCCCGCCCCGCCGCGGTCGCGGTGCGCGTGCGCAGGTCCAGCCCGACGTCGCCGTGCTCCAGCCGGTCCGACGGCGCGGCCTCCCCCGTGGTGCGGCGCAGCCGCAGCTTTACGCGCGCCAGCAGCTCGTCGAACCCGAACGGCTTGGACATGTAGTCGTCGGCCCCGCCCTCCAGGCCCGCCACCCGGTCCGACAGCGAGTCCCGCGCGGTCAGGATGACCACCGGCAGCGTCGAGCCGACGTCGCGCAGCCGCTGCAGCACCGTGAACCCGTCCAGCACGGGCAGCCCGATGTCGAGCACCATCAGGTCGTAGCCGCCCGACATGGCGTGGGCGAGCGCCGAGGCGCCGTCGGTCACCACGGTGGGCTGGAACCCGTGCGCCTTGAGCCCCTTGCGCACGAACTGCGCGATCCGCTCCTCGTCCTCCGCGATCAGGATCTGGTTCACCCTGCCTCCTCCGTCCCCGTGCTCCTGACCCCGGTCTGCCGGCCGGCCGGTCCGACGCCGTCGGCCGGCCAGGTCATCACGAAGCGCGCCCCGCCGGCGCGCCGCCCTGAGCCCGTCGAAGGGCGCCGCCCTGAGCCCGTCGAAGGGCGCCGCCCTGAGCCCATCGAAGGGCGCTGCCCTGAGCCTGTCGAAGGGTCGGACCGCTCGACCGTCACCTCCCCGCCGTGTCCCTGCGCGATGGCCCGCACGATCGCCAGGCCCAGGCCGGACCCGGGCGCCCCGCCCGTCGTGCTGCCCCGCGCGAAGCGGTCGAAGATGCGGTCCGCCTCCTCCGGCGGGACGCCCGGCCCGGTGTCCCGCACCCAGAGCCGCACCCGGGGCCCGGACGGCCCGTCGACCACCTGCGAGCCGATGCCCACCTCGTCGTCGGGGCCGGTGAACTTCACGGCGTTGTCCGCGAGCTGCAGCACGGCCTGGGTGATCCGGTGCCCGTCGGCGACCACCTCGGCGTCGGCCCGGGCGTCCACCACCCAGCGCCTGGCGCCCAGCGCACGCGCCTTGTCGTGCACGTCATCCGTGAGCCGGCCCAGGTCCGCCGGGGCCGGGGTCACGAAGTCGGACCGCTCGGCCTTGGCGAGCAGGACCAGCTCCTCGACGATCTGCCCCATCCGGGACGTCTCGTCGAGCAGGAGGTCCCGCGTCTCGCGCACGTCCGCCGGGTCGTCGGGGTCGAGCACCTCCAGGTGTCCCCGCAGGACGGTGAGCGGCGTGCGGAGCTCGTGCCCGGCGTCGTCCAGGAACTGGCGCTGCGTCTCGATGGCCGTCGACAGCCGGTCGAGCATGGTGTTGAAGGCGCCGGCGAGCTCGCCGAGGTCGTCGTCGGTGCCGACGGCGACCCGCTGGGACAGGTCGGTCTCGGTCACTCGTGTGGCGGTGGAGCTGAGCTGCCGCAGCGGGCGCAGCAGGCGGCTGACGACGAGCCACGCGAACAGCCCCAGCAGCACCAGCGCCACCGAGCAGACGATCGCGTAGGTCCGCATCACCGAGTTCTCCGCCTCGAGCGACAGGTCGAGCGCCGACGCCATGACGTACGCACCGACCTCCTGCCGGTCCGGCACGGTCACCGGCACGACGACGAACCACACCCGGCCGACGTCGGTCTCGATCTCGCGCTGGACCGTCGTGCTCGACCGCGGCGTGAGGCCCTCGACGACGTCCCGGACCACCGGGTTCTCCGCGACCACCCGCGACGGCGTGGGCGGGTTGGACAGCTGGTGCTTGCCGTCCAGGTAGCTCACGAACATCTCGTTGGTGCCGGGGACGTTCCGCTCCATCGCGACGCTCATGAGCCGCCCGGCACCATGGAACTTCTCGCCGGTCTCCGGGTCCACGCCGTCGACGGCCAGCCGCTGCAGCTCGCCCATCTCCTGGTCGAAGTCCTCGGAGATGTTGTCCATGATCTGCTGGGACTGGATGGCGTGGGTGAGCAGGCCCGCCCCGAGCAGGCCGATGGCGGTCACCGCCACGACCACGGTCACGACCTTCGCCCGTACCGACGGTCGGCGCAGGCTCATCGGCGGCCCGCTCCGGACCGCGCGAGGCGGGACCCGTCGAGCCAGCCGGCCACGACGTCCAGGCGGCGCGACGTCGCCGTCTGCCAGTCGCGCTCCTGCACGCGGTGCGGGCCGGTGGCCAGGGACAGCAGCACTCCGGCGACGCGCGCGGCCAGGTCGCTCCGGTCGGCGCCCCGGCCGCCGGGCGCGGCCACGAATCCCGCCGCGTACTCGGCGGCGAGCCGGCGCATCCGGCCGGAGTACGTGGCCGGCGCGGCGTCCGACCCGTGCACGAGGGACAGCACGTCCAGGTGCGCGACCAGGCACGCCAGGTCGTCGGCGCGGTGCCCGGGACCGGCGGAGTCGACGTCGAGCAGCCCGGTGATCCGGCCGTCCTTGAGCATGATCTGCGCCTCGTAGAGGTCGCCGTGGGTGGGGTCCGTGCCGGTGCCGCGCTCCGCGAGACGCGCCCCGACGGCGCCCGCCAGGTCGGCGGCGCGGCCGGCCTCCGCGGGCAGGGCGGCCCCGATGACGCCCGCGTAGTGCTCGGCCGACTCGCTCCAGGCGGGGCGGCGCGGCAGGTCGCGCACCTCGGCGGGCAGCCGGTCGAGCAGGTCCAGCACCTCCAGCGGGGATGGGATCCGGCCGCCGTCGCGGACGGCGGTGCGCATCTCGGTGCCGTGCAGCGGGGACAGCACGAGGAGCCCGTCGTCGGACCAGCCGAGGGGGCGCGGGACCGGCAGGCCCGCCCTGGACAGCAGCGCGTGGCGCTCGTGCAGGTCGCCGACCTTGCGCGGGCGTAGCACCTTGAGGAAGACGCGCGACGCCGCGGCGCTGGCCTCGATCACGGCGCGCCGGGTCGGGCGGTAGGCCCGGACCTTGAGCTCGGGGTGTGCGCGCGCCTCGGGGCCGACACCCAGGCCGGCCAGGAGCTCCTCGACGGCGGCCGGGTTGAACGCGCGCGGCAGCGCAGGCAGCGCGGGGTCGCCCGGGAACCGCCACACGGCGACCGTCGCGTCGCCGTCGGACAGGGTGACCACGCCCGGCTTGCGGCCGTCGCGGGCGCGGCCCACGCTCGCGCCGAGCGTCTCGGTGCGCATCACACCGTCCCAGCGCACCGTCGCCCGGTACGCCACGGTGGTGGTCGAGCCGGGGCGGTGGTCCACCTGACGCACCCGCCAGTCCACGAGCTCACCGCCCGCCGTCGCGACGGCGGCGTCCAGGAGCCCCGCGGCGGCGTCGCCGGTCAGCAGGTCGAGGTGCGTGTTCACCCAGCCATCCTCGCAGCCGGTACCCGCCCAAGCCCTTTAAGGCCGATGAGAATCCTCTAACCCGGGCGGCGCCGACCCGCAGGTTGCATGTCACCACCGCCGCCGAACCGCAAGTCCCGAGTCAATGACCGCCCGGATCGACGATCATCTTTCGGGTGGACGCCGGGGCGGTGACACGCAACCTGCGGTTCGACGTCGAGAGGGAGCCGACAGGAAGTCGACAGGGAGCTGGTCAGGCGCGGAGGGCGCGGTACTTCGCGATCAGCGCCGCCGTCGACGGGTCCTGTGCCGCCAGGGCGGCCTCGTCGCCCGCCACGGCCGGGGCGATCTCCAGGGCGAGCTTCTTGCCGAGCTCCACGCCCCACTGGTCGAACGAGTCGATGCCCCACACGACGCCCTGCACGAACGTGATGTGCTCGTACAACGCGACGAGCTGCCCCAGCACGGCCGGCGTCAGCGCGGGGGCGAGGATCGACGTCGTCGGCCGGTTGCCGCTGAACACCTTCGCCGAGACCAGGTCCTCGGCGACGCCCTCGGCCCGCACCTCGTCGGCCGTCTTGCCGAACGCGAGCGCCTTGGTCTGCGCGAAGAAGTTCGCGAGGAAGAGCCCGTGCACGTCGGCGCCGGCCGCCACCGCGCCGCCATCTCCGACGGCGTCGCTCAGCGGGTACGCGGGGTTCGCGACGGCGATGAAGTCCGCCGGGATGGTGCGCGTGCCCTGGTGGATGAGCTGGTAGAAGGCGTGCTGCCCGTTGGTGCCCGGCTCGCCCCAGAACACCTCGCCGGTGTCGGACGTGACGGGCGTGCCGTCCCAGCGCACGGACTTGCCGTTCGACTCCATGGTGAGCTGCTGCAGGTACGCGGGGAACCGGTGCAGCAGCTGCGTGTACGGGAGGACGGCGTGCGTGTGCGCGTCGCGGAAGTTCACGTACCAGACGTTGAGGAGCCCCATCAGGACGGGCACGTTGCTCTCGAACGGCTGCGTCCGGAAGTGCTCGTCCATCGCGTGGAAGCCGCCCAGGAACTCGGCGAACGCGTCCGGCCCGATCGCGACGGCGAGCGAGGTGCCGATCGCCGAGTCGACGGAGTAGCGGCCGCCCACCCAGTCCCAGAACCCGAAGGCGTTCTCGGGGTCGATCCCGAACGCCTCGACCTTGTCCAGGGCGGTCGACACGGCGACGAAGTGCTTGGCGACGGCGTCGGCGCGACCCTCCTCGGAGTCCTCGATGGCGCCGGCCGCGACCAGCGAGCGCCACAGCCAGTCGCGCGCGAGGCGCGCGTTGGTGAGGGTCTCCAGCGTGCCGAAGGTCTTGGACGCGACGATGAACAGCGTGGTGGTGGGGTCGAGGTCGGCGGTCTTCTGCGCGACGTCGGTGGGGTCGATGTTGGAGACGAACCGGACCTCCAGGCCCGCGGCCACGTACGGCTCCAGGGCCTCGTACGCCATGACGGGGCCGAGGTCGGAGCCGCCGATGCCGATGTTCACGATGGTCCGCACGGGCTCGCCCGTGACGCCGGTCCACTCGCCGGAGCGCACCTTCTCGGCGAACGCGTAGACCTTGGCGAGCTCGTCGGCGACGTCGGCGGCGACGTCCTGGCCGTCGACGGTCAGCGGCTCGTCCGACGGGCGGCGCAGCGCGGTGTGCAGCACCGCGCGGTCCTCGGTCACGTTGATGTGCTCGCCCCCGAACATGGCGTCGCGGCGCTCGGCGAGCCCGACCTCGTCGGCCAGGGCGAGGAGGGAGGCGAGCACCTCGTCGTCGAGCAAGTTCTTCGACAGGTCCACGTGCAGGTCAGCGGCCTGGTGGCTGAACCGCTCGGCGCGGGCCGGGTCGGCGGCGAACCAGCCGCGCAGGTCGGGCTGGAGGTTCTTGGAGAGCTCGGTGAGCGAGCCCCAGGCGGAGGTGGTGGTGGCGTCGACAGGCCCTCGGGCCGGCTCTGAGGTCATGAGACAACCGTAGTCCGGAGCGCCTCCGCCGCAGCCTTGGCCAGTGTCTGATCGGTCACCTCGTAGCCGGAGCCGTCGCCGCCGCCGGGCCCGCCGGCGTCGGGCACCGTGCGCTTGGCGGAGAGGTGGACGGCGTCCACGCCGACGCGCAGCAGGGCCGGGATGTCCGACGCCGTGACGCCGCCGCCCGCCATGATCTCGATGCCCAGCTCGGCGCTGTGCTCGACGAGCGCGGCCAGCCGCTCGAGCCCGTCTGCCGCCCGGGCCGCGCCGCCCGACGTGAGCACGCGCGCGACGCCCAGCTCGGCCAGCGTGTCGAGGGCGGCTATCGGGTCCGCGATGACGTCGAGCGCCCGGTGGAAGGTCACCTCGGCGTCCTCGGCGGCGTCGATCAGGTCGCGCATCCGCCGGGCGTCCACCGTGCCGGACGGCGTCAGGGCGCCCACCACGACGCCGTCGGCCCCCTGGTCGGTCGCCAGGGTGACGTCACGCAGCATCAGGTCGATCTCGGCGGGCGAGTAGACGAACCCGCCGGGCCGGGGCCTCACCAGGACGTGCACCTCGAGGATCGGCGCGTTGTCGGACGACGGGACCACCGCCGCGGCCTCGACCACCGCCTCGACGAGCGCGGCGCTCGGCGTGATGCCGCCGGTGGCGCCGAGCGCGGAGCAGAGCTCGACGCGCCGGGCGCCGACGTCGGCAGCGATCACCGCCCCGGCCGGGTCCTGGACAGCGAGCTCGAGAGCGACACGTGGGGGCACGTGCGCCAGCGTAGCCGTGCGCGGCGGCCCGGTCGCCCGCCGCGTGCGCGGCTGAGTAGGTAGGGTCCCTGGCATGGCCATCGATCCCAGTGCGATCCTCCAGGGACGCGCGCCCGGGCGGGCTTCGATCGGAGTGATCCTCGGGATCGTCTTCGCCTCCGTCTGCCTCCTCGTCATCCTCGCGTTCGACGCGTTCACCGGCGGCGGCTCGTTCGTCGTCGGGCTGCTGCTGGCGGTGCTGCCGGTCGCGGTCTGGCTGCCGCTGGTGCTCGCGCTGGACCGGCTGGAGCCGGAGCCGCCGAGCGCCCTGACCTTCGCGTTCCTGTGGGGCGCCGGGGTCGCGGCGCTGTTCGCGAGCGTCCTGAACACGCTCGGGCTGTCCCTGCTCACCGAGACCGAGCTCACGGGCGAGCAGGACGGCTGGTACGTCGTCGCGACGTTCGGCGCGCCCGTGGTCGAGGAGCTGCTCAAGGGCGCCGTGCTCTTCGGCATGCTGTGGTGGCGGCGGCAGGAGCTGAACGGCCCCACCGACGGCGTCATCTACGCCGCGATGGTGGGGCTCGGCTTCGCCGCGACGGAGAACGTCCAGTACTTCGTCGACGCCGTCGAGGTGGACCAGCTCGGGTACGTGTTCGTGCTGCGGGCGATCGTCTCGCCGCTGCTGCACCCGCTCTGCACCGCGATGACCGGCATCGGCGTGGCGGTGGCCGCCATGTCCGGGCCCGGCCGGACGCGCCGCCGCGCGCCGCTGTACGGGCTGCTCGGCGCGATCGCCCTGCACAGCCTGTGGAACGGCTCGACGAAATTCGGGATCGGCGGCCTCGCCTTCGCGTATCTCGTCGGGTTCGCGGTGCTGATCGCGCTGATCGTGATCCTCGCGCGCGACCGCCGTCGGATCGTCCAGCTCATCGGCCACTACCTGCCGCTGTACGGGCCGGTCGGCATCGTCACGCCCGACGACCTGCGGATGCTGTCGAGCCTGCCCACGCGCCGGGCGGCCCGGAGGTGGGCCCGGTCCGCGGGCGGCCGGGTGACCGAGCGCGCCATGACCGACTACCAGCAGGCGGCGACCGAGCTCGCCCTGCTGCACCAGCGGGCCGGGGCGCAGAAGGACCTCGACCCGCACGGCCTGGAGCAGCAGCGGCAGTACCTGGTGTGGCTCATGCAGCAGGCGCGCGCCACGTTCGTCGCGAGGCAGCCGCGCCCGCCGGCCACCCCCTGGGGCACGACGGGCTTCGCCCAGCCAACCCGCCCCTGACACTCCGTTGAGTGCTGGCTATTTGTCGACTCGCCACGCGAAAGTCCGCAAATAGCCAGCACTCAACGGTCAGGGGGTTGGGGTGAGGGTCAGTAGGAGCGCGCGCAGGAGTGCTGTGCGGTCGGCGATGCGGTCGACGAGGACGTGCTCGTCGTCAGCGTGCGCGCCGCCGCCCACGGCGCCCAGGCCGTCGAGCGTGGGCGTGCCGACCCCCGCGGTGAAGTTGCCGTCGGACGCCCCGCCCACCGCCACGCCGGTCAGCGCCGGCAGCCCGGCCGCCCCGGCGAGGCGCGACGCGCGGGCGAACAGGTCGGCGGACAGCGCGGCCTCCAGCGGCGGCCGGTTGATCCCGCCCTCGATCTCGAGCGCGGCGTCGGGCAGCACGGGTGCCAGCGCGCGCAGCGCGGCGTCGACCCGCTCCTGCTCGGCGACCGTCCGCGCGCGGACGTCCACAGCTATCCACGCGTCGGACGGGACCGTGTTCCGCGTCGTGCCGGAAGCCGCGGCCGTGGGCGTCACCGTGGTCCCGAGGGCCGGGTCGCCCAGGGCGGCGACGGCCAGCACCTGGTGCGCCAGCTCGATCGACGCGTTCACGCCCTTCTCCGGCTCCAGCCCGGCGTGCGCGGCGCGGCCCTTCACCAGCACCCGGTAGATGGAGGTGCCCTTGCGCTCCAGCTTGAGCGCGCCGCCGTCGGCCGACGCCTCCAGCACGAGCGCGGCCTCCGCCCCGCGCGCCTCGTCCTCGATGAGCGTCCGGGACGACGGCGAGCCCAGCTCCTCGTCCCCCGTCACCAGGAGGGTGACGCCGGTCCGGTCGTCGAGGGACCCCAGCACGTGCAGCGCCATGGCCAGGCCGGTCTTCATGTCGAAGCTGCCGGGGCCACGCAGCACGCCGTCGGCGATGCCGAACGGGTGCGTCAGGAGCGAGCCGAGGGGCCACACCGTGTCGTGGTGCGCCAGGACGAGCACCCGCGTGGGGCCGCCGAGTCGCCACCGCAGGTGGATCCCGAGCCGCTCGGGCTCGGCGCCCAGCCGCTCGGTGCCGAGCCGGGCCACCAGGTCGGCGGACCGGGCCAGGGCGACCGGGTCCGACGACGGCGACTCGCACTCGACCAGCGTCCGCAGGTCCTCGATCAGGGCGTCGACGTCGGGGGCGGGAGTCTCGTGGAAAGCCATGCCCGCACGGTAGCCGCCGGCCGGCGTCCGCGTCAGCCGCGTCAGAGCGAGAGGAGGCGCAGCACCAGAGCCGCCGCCGAGACGAGCATCAGCACCACGACCGGGACCATGCCCGCCCAGTCCTTCGCGCGGGCATGCGTGATGACGGCGCCGATGAAGTAGAGGACGAAGCAGCCGGTGGCGGCGATGCCGATCGGCGCCCACCAGATCCCGACGACGGTGCCGGCGGCGCCGGCGACCAGCAGCGTGCCGAGCACCGGGATGAGCCGCTGGGGCACACCCAGCTTGGTGGTGAGCGGCTCGACCACCTGCGGGTTGCCCGTCAGCTTGCCGAAGCCGCTGAACGCGGTGGCCAGGGCGAGCAGGGCGGAGACGACGACAGAAGCAATGAACACGGGTCCTCCGAGGACGACGGCCGGACGTACCCGGCGAGAGCAGGCGCCCCGGTCGGGCGCCTCGTGCATCGTCCGGCACTGCGCGGGACTTGCCAAGGGTCGGGTTAGCAACTCACTATTAGTAAGTGACTTCCGCGACGACCCGTCCTCCCGCCCGCGCCCGAAGCATCCTCCCGAGCCCCACGCAGCCCGCACCCGCGAACGCTCCCGCCGAGCCGGACGAGTGCGACCTCTTCCAGCGCGTCGTCGAGCGCGCCGGGCGACGCTGGTCGGGCGCCATCCTCTTCGCCGCCGTCGCGGGGGCGCGGCGCTTCGTCGAGTACCGCCGCGCCGTCCGCGGCATCTCCGACCGGGTCCTGACCCAGCGCCTGCGCGAGCTCGAGCAGCAGGGGCTGATGGCGCGCGAGGTGGTGCCGACCATGCCCGTGCAGATCCTGTACACGCCGACGCCGGCCGGCGCCGACCTGATCAAGGCGCTGGGCCCCTTGGCCGAGTGGGGTGGCAAGCACCGCGAAGTCCTCGAGGCCCCCGAGTAGGTCTCCTCGTTGTGGGCGTGATCGTTGCGCCTCAAACGGACAGGTAGTCGCAACGATCACGCCCACAACAAGCAGGGTCAGGGGGTGAGGTCGAAGGTTCCCCTGTCCACGCCCGTGAGCGTGGTCGTGTTCCCGGCGAGGTAGCGCGCGAGGTACGGCGCGGGCTCGCCGGGGGTGGCGGCGTCGCCTGCCGGGTCCTGCAGGTCGAGCGAGAGCCGGGCGCCGGTCACGGTGATCCGGTTGCCGGAGGGCTCGGCCAGCCAGCCGCCCGACTCGATGGTCCCGATCTGCACGCCGAGCTGGTGCCCCTCGGCGAGGGTCCAGTCGGCCGACTTCAGGTCGAACGCCACGTCCCCACGCCGCTCGATGAGCGCCACGTTCTCGTCGAACATGGTCGCCGTGCCGTCCGGCGCGACGTCCCACAGCCGCACCATCACCTCACCGGCCGCGCTCGCCTTCAGCGTGACCGACGGCGTCCCCGTGACCCGCACGTCCGAGGCCACCGGCCGGGAGTACGTCAGGTACGACGACGACGCGCCCGCCGCGAACGACCGGCTCCGCGTCGCGATCCGCGGAGCGACCGTCGGGGCGTGCTCCATGTCCCAGCCGTCGACCTGCGCCGTGGTCAGCCCGGTCGCCGCGAGCGACGCCGCCCCGCCGTCGTCCACGTAGATGCCCTTGCGGAGCTTCGCCACCGTCGATCCGTCGGCCTCGGGCCAGGTGTCCTGCGCGCGCCAGGCGCCGCTGCTGTCCTGGATCGCGTACGCCGGGTCCTCGACGCCGGGCGTCTCGCCCTTGAGGAACTCGTCGTAGAACCGCATCACCTCGTCGAAGTAGCCCTCGCGCCCCATGGCGAGGCGGCCGTCCGAGACGACGTCGTTGCCCCGCACGTGGTCCCACGGGCCGAGCCAGCCGCGCTCCACGCCCGCATGGTTGTCGAGGTAGACCTCCATGTCCTCGGGCTTGGTGTTGGGCTCGATGAAGCCCTGGGTCACGAAGAGCGGGGTGTCCGTGCCGGCGGCGTCGTCGGCCAGGTTGCGCGCGTCCCAGTACTCCGACCCGAGGTCGGGCTCGTTCGCGTCCGCCAGGTTGTCCGACAGGCACTCCGGGTGCTGGTCCTCGTAGCGGGCGTTCGCGGCGTAGTGCGCGTCGTCGCCGTCCATGGGCGCCATCGTGGCGATGCTGTTGTACGCCTCGGGCGTGCCGGTCACGTTGGGCCGCGCGACCTCGTTGCTCCACAGGTAGTTGTACATGTTCCACAGCGGCTCCTGGGCGACCACCGCCTTGAGCGGCTCCAGGCCCAGGTTGTTGCCCGCCAGACCAGTGACGGCGTCGTACGACTTGCCGTACATGCCGACGTCGCCCGTGGACCACTCCTGGCTCGCCGACCACTCGATCGCCGCGCCGATGTCGGCCTGCTCGCCCGGCCCCACCCAGTCGAGGCAGCCGGTGCTGCCGCCGAACCCGCGGATGTCGACCATCACGAACGTGTACTCGTTCGCCATGAGATCGGCGCCGTCGACGAAGTCCCGGAACCGAGCGGACGGGCCGACGACGTCCCAGCCCTCCGGCCCGGTCGCGCCGGCGTGCGCGAAGTACGGCCCGACCGACAGGATCACCGGCGTCCGCGCGTCCGCGGCGAGGTGGGCGGGCCGCAGGATGTCGGCGTGCAGCTCCACGCCGCCCGACGACGGGAAGTACGCCTCGGTCCACGCCGCGCCCTCCGGCACGCGCTCGTTCTCGTCGTGGGTGACGGGGTCGTCGGAGGTCGCCGCCGTCTGGCCGACAGCGGCTCCGCCCGGGCCGGCGCCCGTGGCGGGCGCTCCGCTCGCGGCGGGTGCGGCGCTCGCGGCCAGCATGAGCGTGGCCGCTGCGGCGACCGCGGGCGCAGTCCTGCTGAGTCTCGTACGAAATCTCATCGGGCGTCCTCCCCCAGGGGACCCAGGTCCGATATGCCTGGGTTTACCCGAGAGGTTAGAGAACATTCACCCGCAATGCCCGCAATTGGGCGAGAGTTGATCCGGGCGTAACACCCGCCCAGGGCAGAGCGGCGCGCAGTGCTGTCTCGGCGAGTGGCTCAGCCGCGCAGGCCCAGGAACTCCGCCACCTGGTCCGACGCCGGGGCGGCTCGCAGCTCGTCCGGCGCGGCTACCTGGAGCAACCGCCCGCGGTCCATCACGCCGACCCGGTCGGCCACGGCGGCCGCCTCGGCGTGGTCGTGCGTGACGAAGACCGCCGTCGTGCCGGTCTCGACCAGTGCCGCACGCACCTCGCCCGCTAGCCGCTCGCGGAGCTGCCGGTCGAGGGCCGACAGCGGCTCGTCGAGCAGCAGCAGGCGCGGTCGCGGCGCCAGGGCCCGCGCGAGGGCCACCCGCTGCTGCTCCCCACCCGACAGCGTGGGCACGGCCCGCTGCTCGTAGCCGGCAAGCCCCACCAGGCCGAGCAGCGCGGTCACGCGGGCATCGCGTTCCGCCCGGGACAAGTCCTGCGTCTCCAGCCCGTAGGCCACGTTCCGCCGCACGTCCCGGTGCGGGAAGAGCTGACCCTCCTGGAACATCAGCCCGAACCGGCGCTTGTGCACCGGCAGCCCGGCCAGGTCGGCGCCGTCGTACAGCACGTGCCCGCCCGCCAGCGGCTCCAGCCCGGCCACGGCCCGCAGCAGGCTGGACTTGCCGCAGCCGCTCGGCCCGAGCAGCGCCACCACCTCGCCGGGGTCGACGTCCAGCGACACCCCGTCCACCGCCGTCGTACCGCCGTACCGGACCGAGACGTCCCGGACCTCCAGCCCGGCCTCCAGCCCCGCCATCAGAACTCCCCTCCGGCGCGCTCGTCGCGCAGTCGCTCCGCCACCATCATGACCGTCGCGGTCAGCGCGGCGAGCACCACCGACGCCGCGAGCGCCATCCCGTAGTTCTCAGCGCCGGGCCGCCCGATGAGGCGGTAGATCACGACGGGCAGCGTCGCGCCGTCGGGCCGCGCGAGGAACGACGTGGCGCCGAACTCGCCGAGCGACACCGCGAACGCGAACCCGGTGGCCAGCCCGACCGACCGCAGGGCGATCGGGAGGTCCACGGTCCGCAGCACGCGGCCGGGGCCGGAGCCGAGCACCGCGGCGACCTCGCGCAGCCGGGGGTCGATCGCCCGCAGCACCGGCAGCACGGTGCGGACGACGAGCGGCACGGCGACGACGGCCTGCGCCACCGGCACGAGCAGCCCGGACGTGCGCAGGTCCAGGCCGAGCACGGGCTGGTCCATGGTGATGAGGAACCCGAAGCCGACGGTCACGGCGGACACGCCGAGCGGGAGCATGAACAGCCCGTCCAGGGTGCCGACGGCGCGGCGCGCCCCCACGGACCGCGGCCGGCGGGACACGACGAGCGCCACGAGCCCGCCCACGACCAGCGAGAGCACCGTCGCGACCAGGGCGATGCGCAGCGAGGTGGCAGTGGCCTCCCACACGGTCACCACGAGTGCGTTCCGCTCGCCGGTGGTCCCGAGGGCCACGTAGTTGCCCGGGCCCCAGGACCCGTCGGGCTCCCGGAGGGACCGGGCGACCAGCCCGGCGAGCGGCAGCAGCATGAGCCCGACGACGATCGCCGCCCCCGCCAGCGCGACCGCCACGTCCGCGGGCGAGCGCCAGGACAGCGGCCGGGCCGCGCCCCGCGAGGACACGAGCCGCAGCGCAGCCTCCCGCCGCCGGCGCGCCCGCGCGGACGCCGCGAGGGTCGCCGAGATGACGAGGAGCTGCAGGATCGACAGCACCGACGCGGACCGCAGGTCCAGGAACTGGGTGGTGCGGGTCCAGATCTCGGTCTCGATGGTCCCGTACCGCACCCCGCCGAGCACCAGCACCACTCCGAAGGCGGTAGCGCAGAACAGGAACACCACCGAGGCCGCCGACGCCACGGCGGGCGCCAGGGACGGCAGGGTCACCGTCCGGAACACCCGCGCGGGGCTCGCGCCGAGGGATGCGGCGGCCTGCTCGGTGCGCGGGTCGAGCCGCTCCCACAGCCCGCCGACCGTCCGCACCACCACTGACACGTTGAAGAAGACGAGCGCGACGACGATCCCGGCCAGCGACTCCTCCAGCCCGAGGAACCCGAGCGTGCCGCCCGGGGCGAACAAGGCGCGGAACGCGACGCCGACCACCACGGCGGGCAGCACGAACGGCACGGTCACGAGCCCGCGCACCAGGGTGCGTCCGGGGAACGAACGCCGGTACAGGAGATAGGCGAGCGGCAGGCCGAGGAGCACCGAGAACGCGGTGCCGAGCACTGCCTGGGTCAGCGTGAGCCCGACGAACCGCCACGTACGCGGGCGGGACAGCACCTCGGTGAAGCCGGTGAGGTCCAGCACGCCGTCGGGCACGAAACCGCGTGCCACGAGCGCGGCCACGGGCCAGGCGAAGAAGACCGCGAGGAAGCCGAGGGGGACGGCGACCGCCGTCCCCCAGAGCAGCGCAGCGGGCTTCAGGCCCAGCGGCCGCCTCAGCCGACTACGGTCTCGGTCCACCGCTCGATCCACTCGTCGCGGTGCTCGCTCACGTCGGCGGGCTCCACCTCGAACGGCGCGTCGGCCTGGGGCGCGAACTTCTGCCAGTCCTTCGGGAGCTGCACCGAGGAGTCGGCCGGGTACATGTACATCGACTCCGGCAGCGCGGCCTGGACGTCCTGGGTGAGCAGGAAGTCCACCAGCTCCTGCGCGCCCTCGGGGTTGTCGGCGCCGGCCAGGACGCCCGCGTACTCGACCTGCCGGAAGCACGTCTCCAGCAGGGCGCTCGTGGTCGACGTGGAGCCGTCCTCGCTCACCGTGAACGCCGGCGACGTCGCGTACGACAGCGCGAGCGGCCGCTTGCCGCCCTCCCCGGCGCCCGAGAAGTCCACGTAGTACGCGTCCTCCCAGGAGTCGGCGACCTTCACGCCGTTGTCCACGAGCGAGGCCCAGTAGTCCTCGAAGCCGTCCTCGCCGAACGCCCCGATGGTCGCCAGCAGGAAGGCGAGCCCGGGGGACGACGTCGCCGGGTTGGTCACCACGAGCAGGTCCCGGTACTTCGGGTCGGCCAGGTCCTCCAGGGTCTTCGGCACCTCCAGGCCGGACTTCTCGAACCAGGCCTCGTCCGCGTTCACGCACACGTCGCCCTGGTCGATCTGGGTGAGCGCCCCGCCGACCTGCTCGACGCCGTCGGGCAGGTCGGCGGGCGTGTACGCCTCGACCACTCCCGCCTCCAGCGCACGGGAGGCGAACGTGTTGTCGATGCCGAACACGGCGTCGCCGAGCGGGGCGTCCTTGGTCAGGACGAGCTGGTTCACCAGGGTTCCGGCGTCGCCCGCGGCGCTGACCTCGACGGTCATGCCGGACTGCTTCTCGAACCGGTCGATCAGCTTGTCGTCGAGCGCCCAGGAGTCGTGGGTCACCAGCGTCACGGTGCCCGACGCCGACGGGTCTCCCCCGCCGGTCTCGGAGCCACCGGACCCCGGGCCGCCGGAACAACCGGCGACCAGCAGTGCGACGGCTGCCGCCGCGGCGACCGCTCCGACCGTCCCGGTGTGCACGGTGCCCCTGTGGGCACCCGAAAGACGCAACATCGTGCCTCGACTTCCTCCGCCGGTGTGACCCGGATCAGGTTCAAGGGTCTGCGGTTGTCCGCACTCTCAGCGCCCGTGGGGCGCTCCCCTGTCGTGTCCAACCAGACTACTGGCCCGTCGGGGGCTACGGTGTGGAGGTGGCCCAGATTGAGACGGAACAGACACTCGCCGAGAAGGTCGGCACTCTCGCCCTGACGCTCGCGGCCGGCTGGGTCGCGCAAAAGGCGGTCGGCATGATCTGGAAGGGCGTGACGGGTAACGACGCGCCCAACAAGCCGGACGACCCAGAGCTGGACCTGGTGCAGGCCACCGTGTTCGCGGCGGTCGCCGCCGGCACGGCGGTGCTCGCCAAGCGCCTGGCGGCCAAGGGCGCGCACAAGGCCGCCCGGGGGCTTGCCGCCCGCCGATCGGCGCGCTGACGACACTCGGCACACCACGCCGTCCGACGCACTGGCCCCCCGGCCCCCGAGCGGGCTCGACCCGCGGCCGACCCAACCCGAGCCCACCTCAGCCAGCCTCAGCCCGCGAGCTTGCGCGGCCGCCGGGTCAGCAGCGGGTCGTGGCCCCGCGGCCGGCCCACGGGCTCGATGCCGTCGAGCGCGCGCGTCAGCGCGGCCTGCGTGACGCCCTGCTTCCCGCTCTCGGCGCGCAGCCTGGTCATGACCTGGTCGGCCGCCAGCCGCAGCGGTACGCCCGCCTTGCTAGCGGCGTCGAGCAGCAGGTGGCCGGCGGTCTCGTCGTCCACGCCGCGGACCGCGACGATGACGCCCTTGGCCTGCTCGATCACCGCCTGGCTGACGAAGGCCCTGGTGACCACGCCGTCCGACCGGCGGGTCAGCGCCTCCTTCTCGACCGGCGTGACGTCGATGACGTACCCGGCCAGCTCGGGCGGCCGGTCCTCGCTGCCGCGCCAGCCCTGGCCGATGACGACCAGCGAGCGCGTACGGCCCTTCCGGTCGACGATCCGGTGCGCGCAGGCGAACGGCCTGCCGAACCGCAGCGCCTCGGCGGCGGCACGGACCATGCGGCCGCGATCGTCAGGGTGCTTCCGCGAGCACAGCGCTTCGAGGCCCGGTTCGACCTCGTGCCGCTTCCAGCCGTGCATGGTGTAGACCTCGTCCGACCACCACCAGGTCCCCGAGCCGAGCTCGACGCGATAGCGGCCGACGAGCAGGTTGGTCCCCAGGCCGAGAGCCTGTGCCAGGTCTCCCACCGAGACGTTCGGTGGCGGTGTCGCGGTGTCGCCTCCGGCGCCGTCCACGAGAGCGAGCCTGGGCTGCTTGAAAGGGGGCATGTATCCCTCCCAGATCCGATGCGGACCGGGAGCCGCTTCATGACTCCGCGCTCTCGATTGTAGAGCGACTCGCCCGGGTAGGGGAGCCCCTTTCCTCCTCCGAGTTGTCCGGCTCCGAGTTGTCCGGTGACTCCCCGGGCTGTCCGGTGCGAGCGGCGCGGCCTCGTGCCAGCCTGAAGGAGCCCGGCGCAGGGACCGAACACCGGCACAGGAGGTGCACCGTGAGCGAGAGCCCCCACGACGCGACGACGGATCCCGGCGACGCCGGCATCGGCACCCAAGGGATCCTGGCCCCCGGCCCGCTGCGCACCGACGTGGCGGTGGTCGGCGCGGGGCTCACCGGCGTCGTCACCGCCCAGCTCCTCGCCGAAGGCGGCGCGAACGTCGTGGTGCTCGACGCAGGGACCGCCCGCATGACCACCACGGCCCGCTCGACCGGCAAGCTCTCGGTGCTCCAGGGCACCCGGCTCGCGCGCATCGCCCGGCACGGCGACGACGTGGTGCGCGACTACCTCGCGGCCGGCTTCGCGGGGCTCGGGTGGCTGCGCCGCACCCTGGAGGACCTGAACGTGCCGGTCGAGAGCCGCGACGACCTGACCGTGGCGACCACCCCCGAGCAGGTGGCCGACGTCGACGCCGTGCTCGCGACCTGCGCCCGGCAGGGGCTCGCCGCGCAGTGGGAGGAGGACCCGCCGTATCCCGCGCGGACGCTCGGTGCAGTGCGCCTGCCCGGCCAGGCCCAGGTCGACCCGCTGCGCATGCTCTCGGCGCTCCGTGCCCGCCTGCGCTCGCGCGGCGTCCCGGTGCACGACGGCGTCCGGGTCCGGCAGGTGCACCGGCTGGGGACCGGCGTCGCGCTGCGCACCACCCGCGGCACCGTGCTCGCCGACCGCGTCGTGCTGGCCACCGCCGTCCCGCCCGGGCGGCAGGGCGGCCTGATCCTCCGGCTGGAGGCGGGCCGCAGCCTGCTCACCACGCGGGAGGTGCCCGACCCCGGCGCGCTGCCGCCGGGGTTCGCCGAGACGATGTCGATCACCGCCGGGCCGCCCATACGTTCGCTCCGCATGGCCGACGGGCTGCTCATGGTGGGCGGCGAGGGCTTCGTCGTCGGCCGGGAGCGCGACCCCGCTCGCCGGCTGGCCGTGCTCGACGAGTGGACCCGCGGGCATCTCCCGGTGGGCCCGTCCCGGCACGCGTGGGCGGCTCAGGACTACACCAGCGATACCGGGCTGCCGTTCGTCGGGCCCGCCGTCCCGCGCGACGAGCGGGTGCTCGTCGCCACGGGCTACGGCAAGTGGGGCCTCACCAGCGGGGCCGCGGCCGGGCTGGCGCTCGCCGGCCGCATCCTCGGCGAACCCGTGGAGTGGGGCCCGGCGCTCGAGCCGTGGGCCCGGCCGCCCGTACCGAGCAGCCACACCGCCGCCACCTTCGCCCAGCAGACCAAGGGCTGGGCCTGCGCGGTGGGCCGCCCGTCGGGACAGCGGCCCGGCGTCACGCGGGTGTCCCGGATCTGCCCCCACTTCGGCGGCGTCGTGCGCTGGAACGACGAGGAGCAGTCCTGGGACTGCCCGGTGCACGGGTCCCGTTTCGACCCGGACGGCGCCCTGCTCGAGGGCCCAGCTACGAAGGGCCTCGCACCACGTTGACCTGCGCGGACGGCGCGACCAGCGCGGACGCGACGAGGCCGTCGAGAGTCGGTTGGAGATGCGAGTGGTTCTCCGGCCGGTGAGTGTTGAAGAACCGGAAGAAGCCCGTTGACGCCCCTCCGTGGAGGTCACCTGCCATGTCCCTCAGCCGCCCGGTCCGGGTGCTCGCGGTTCGGCTGGACAGCGACGGTGCCGTGCTGCTGACCGGGCCTGCCGTGCGTGCCCTGGCCGCGACGTACGACCAGGTGGACCTCCTGGTCTCCGCCTCGGGCCTGCAGGCAGCGGACCTGCTGCCCGGGGTGACCGAGGTCCTCCGGTTCGACGCGCCGTGGTGTGGCGCGAAGCCGCCCCGGGTCTCGCCCGAGGCCCTGCTCGACCTCGTGGCCGACCTGGTCGCGCGCCGCTACCAGCTCGCGGTGATCTTCACGTCCTCCGGCCAGTCGCCGCTCCCGATGGCGCTCCTGGCCCGCCTGGCCGGGGTGCGCCATATCGTCGCGGCGACCGAGGATCACCCCGGCTCGCTGCTGGACGTGCGACACCACCGCCCGCCGGGGCTGCACGAGGTCGAGGCCTGCCTCGACCTCGCCGATCAGGCCGGAGCGCGCCTGCCGGTGGACGACGACGGGCTGCTCGCCGTCCGCCGTCCGCTGCCCGCCGTGCCGCGCACCGCGGAGCACGCCCTGGGGGCCGGGGGCACCGGGGTGCGGCGCTCCGTCGTCGTGCACCCGGGGGCCTCCGTGCCCGCCCGGGCGCCGCTCCCGGAGGATGCCCGGGCCATCGCCGGGCACCTCGCGCGCGACGGCTGGGACGTGCTCGTGACCGGTTCCGCCGCCGAGCGCGAGCTCACCGCCTACGTGGCGGGCGGCCACGCCACCGATCTGGGCGGGCACACGACCCTGGCCCAGCTCGCCGCCGTCCTGGAGTCGGCGGCGTGCGTGGTGGTCGGGAACACCGGGCCCGCGCACCTGGCCGCGGCCGTCAGCACGCCGGTGGTCAGCCTGTTCGCCCCGGTCGTGCCCGCGGACCGGTGGGTGCCGTACGGGGTGCCCCGGCTTGTCCTCGGCGACCAGGGAGCCGCGTGCCGCGCAACGGGGGCGAGCACGTGTCCCCTGCCGGGCCATCCGTGCCTGGGGTCCGTCACGCCGGACCAGGTCTCAGACGCCGTCGCGCGCCTCGCGCACCTGCCGGCCCATGACACCCTGGTCCCGTGAGCTTCACGCATCTGGACGACCGTGGCCAGGCCCGCATGGTCGACGTCACCGCCAAGCAGCCGACCATCCGCTCCGCGACGGCCTCGGGCACGGTCCGCTGCGGCCCCGCCGTCGTGCGGGCGCTGCGCGACGGCGCGGTGCCCAAGGGCGACGTGCTGGCGGTGGCCCGCATCGCGGGCATCGCCGCGGCCAAGAAGACGCCCGAGCTGCTGCCGCTGGCGCACGTGATCGGCGTGCACGGCGCGGCGGTGGACCTCGAGGTGACCGACGACGGCGTCTCGATCACGGCGACCGTCCGCACCGCCGACCGCACGGGCGTCGAGATGGAGGCCCTCACGGCCGTGGCCGTCGCGGGCCTGGCCGTGGTCGACATGGTCAAGGGCCTGGACAAGTCCGTGACGCTGGCGGACGTGCGGCTGGAGCGCAAGACCGGTGGCAAGTCCGGCGACTGGGTGCGCGCGGAATGATCACAGTCCGCTACTTCGCCGGTGCCCGCGAGGCCGCCGGTCTCACCACCGAACAGCTCGCCGGCCCGACGTCGGTCGGCGCCCTCCGCGGGACCCTCGCGACCGCGCACCCGGCCCTGGCCGCCGTTCTCCCGAAGTGCGCCTTGCTGATAGCGGGCGCCCGCGCGCCGTCGGACGAGGCGACAATCCCGGACACCGCAACGGTGGACGTCCTCCCCCCCTTCGCGGGCGGCTGACCCCGCTCCGCCGAGGCCGACCTACCTCACCCTGGTTCTACGTCGGCGTGGCGGGGGGCGGGTGGTCGCCGCCCTCGAGCTGGGAGCGGACGTGCGCCCAGAGGGTGAGCACCACCTGGAGCCCGTCGCGGACCCCACCGGACGATCCCGGCAGGTTCACGACGAGCGAGCGCGTCCCGCCCGCGCCACGGGCCACTCCGGCCAGCCCCCGGGAGAGCGCGGCAGTGGGCACACCCGCCGCGATGCCCTGCTGGCGGACCGACTCCGCGATCCCCGGGATCTCGTAGTCGAGCACCTCGCGCGTGCCCTCGGGGGTGAGGTCACGTGGCGTGATCCCCGTGCCGCCGGTGGTGATCACGAGCCGCGCGCCGTCGTCGAGCGCGGTCCGCAGCGCGGTCCGGACCTCCTCGACGCCGTCAGGCACCAGGTAGGTGCTCACGTCGGTGAGGCCGGCCTGTTCCAGGAGCGACACCGCCGTCGGGCCGGACCGATCCTCGGCCTCGCCGCGTGCACAACGGTCGGAGACGGTGATCACCGCTACCCGGTCGGACGTCATACCGACACGCTATCGGCCTCCGGCTCCTGGGGCTTGACGTCCGACTCCTGCGGCTGCGCGGCCTTGACGGCCTTATCCCGGCGGTACGCGCGCACGGACCAGGCCACCGCGGCGACCCAGCCGATCCAGATCACCACGTACACGGCGGTCTTCACGCCGTCGCCGGCGGCCATCCAGTCGCTGTTCAGCAGCGTCCGCGTGTTCGTGAGGACGATGACGCCGCCCACGAGCGAGCCGAGGACACGCGGCGGCACGAGCCGCACGAGCCAGGCGGCGATCGGCGCGGCGATCAGGCCACCGATGAGCAGGGCCAGCACCCAATAGAGGTCGATGCCCTCGCCGCTGAGGCCGACGAAGAATCCGGCGCTCGCCGCGATCGCCACGAAGAACTCGCTGGTGTCGATCGAGCCGATCACCTTGCGCGGCTCCAAGCGGCCGCTCGCCAGGATCGCGGGCGTGCCCACGGGGCCCCAGCCGCCACCGCCGGTGGCGTCCATGAAGCCGGCCACCAGGCCGAGCGGGGTGAGGAACCGGCGGCGCAGCGGCTTGTCCGAGCGCGCCGGCAGGCCCTGCACCGTGAAGCGCAGCAGCACGTAGAGGCCCAGCCCCAGCAGGATCAGCGACATCACCGGCGCTGCGATCTCGGTCGAGAGCGAGGACAGGAACGTGGCACCGGCGAACGCGCCGATCGCACCGGGGATGCCGATGCGGGCAACGACCTTCCAGTCCACGTTGCCGAAGCGCCAGTGCGAGGCGCCCGAGGCCAGCGTGGTGCCGATCTCGGCGAGGTGCACAGTGGCCGACGCCGCGGCGGGGTTGGTGCCGATGGCCAGCAGCAGCGTCGTGGAGGTGACGCCATAGGCCATGCCCAGACTGCCATCCACCAGCTGCGCGCCGAGGCCGACGAGCGCGAGCAGGATCAGGGTTCTCATGGTCGATGACCTTCCAGGTCCGGGGGTTACGGCACGGGCCACTCGAAAGTGGCCCCCATGCAGGGTAACCAACTAGCCCGGTCGGAAACAACAATCATCTCAGTCATCGGATAAGTGCGCATGCAAAGTTCGACCGGCGCCCCTCCGGCTCATGAGCTTCTTACGTGTTGGACCAGGCCGACTCGCCCTGCGTCAGCGCCCGGATGTCGGCCGGCAGCGTCCCCGCCACCAGGTCGGCCAGCGACACGGCCTCCAGCACCGCGCGCACGTTGGCGCGCAGCGCCACCCACACGTGCAGCAGGGGCGCGGCCGGTCCCTGGAACTCCAGGTCGGACGGCCGGTTCCCGCGGACGAAGACCAGCGGCCCGTCCACGGCGCGCACCACGTCGGCGATGGTGATCGTCTCGGCCGCCCGTGCCAGCCGGTATCCGCCACCCGCCCCGCGGTGGCTCGTGACGAGCCCGTCGCGGCGCAGATCGCTCAGGATCCCCTCCAGGAAGCGGTGGGGGATGTCCTGCGCCCGGGCCAGTGCCTCGGCGCGGACAGGTCCGTCCTGGTCGGCGGCCGCGAGCTCGGCGGCTGCCCGGACGGCGTAGTCGGCTCGTGCGGAGATCCTCATGAACCCATTGTCTCCCGTACGCCGTCCACAGTGCGCCGGGACGGACTCGGCGCCGGGTGAGCTGCCGCGATCCAGGACGAACGAGGCTATCTGAAGTCGCGAACACGGTGCTACCGTCCATTCCGTGCCGCACATGAGGATTCGAGAGGCCGCCGCCTATCTCGGCGTGAGCGACGACACGGTGCGTCGGTGGATCGACCGCGGACTGCTCAGCGCCCAGGCGGACGAGTCCGGCCGGATGGTGGTGGACGGTTACGCGGTAGCCATGGTGGCGCGCGAGCACGCCGCCCCACCCAGCCTGCCTCCGGGCCTGCGCAGCTCGGCACGCAATCGCTTCGTCGGCCTGGTCACCGACATCCGGACGGACCCGGTGATGGCGCAGGTCGAGCTCCAGTGCGGCCCGTTCCGAGTCGTCTCCCTGATGAGCAGCGAAGCCGTCCGCGACCTCGGGCTGGAACCAGGTTCCGTGGCAGTCGCGGTCATCAAGTCGACGAACGTCGTGATCGAGACCGAGGACCGGAAGGGTTCCGCATGAACGCGTACGCGCGGATCGCGGCCCTGACGACGGCGGGCGTCCTCGCGGCGTGCGCACTGACGGCCTGCGGTGGGCCCGACGGCGGCAACGCCGAGGGCGCGACGTCGGACCGGACGCTCACGGTCTACGCGGCCGCGTCGCTCACGAGCGCGTTCGAGCAGATCGCTGCGGACTTCGAGGCGGCGCACGAGGGGGTCGACGTCGAGCTCTCCTTCGCCGGTTCCTCGGACCTCGTCGCCCAGATCCAGCAGGGCGCCCCCGCGGACGTGTTCGCCTCGGCGGACACCACGAACATGGACAAGCTCGTCGCCGACGACCTCGTGACCGGGTCCCCCACCGACTTCGCGTCGAACACGCTGACGATCGCGGTGCCGCCGGACAATCCCGCGGGGGTGACATCGCTGGCGGACCTGGCCGCGGACGACCTGAACCTGGTGGTGTGCGCACCGGAGGTGCCGTGCGGCGCCGCGACCGAACGCGTCGAGGCCGCGGCAGGGCTCACCTTCTCACCGGTCAGCGAGGAACAGAGCGTCACCGACGTGCTCAACAAGGTGATCACGGGTGAGGCCGACGCCGGCCTTGTCTACGTCACGGACGTTCGTGGCGCCGGCGACCGGGTCGAGGGCATCGATTTCCCCGAGTCGGACGACGCGATCAACGTCTACCCCGTCTCGGCCCTGAGGGACAGCGCACAGCCGGAGCTCGCCCAGGAGTTCGTCGAGGCGGTCCTGGGCCCGGAGGGACAGCGGGTGCTGGCCGACGCCGGTTTCGCGGGCCCATGATCCCGCGATGGGTCGGCGCCGTCGCGGCGGTGGGGGCGCTCCTGGTGGTCCTCCCGCTCGCGGCGCTGACGGCGCGCGTGGACTGGACGAACTTCTGGGCCCTGATCAGCAGCGAGTCGTCGGTCGCGGCGTTGCTCCTGAGTCTGCGCACCTCCGCGACGAGCACGCTGGTGTGCCTGGTCGTCGGCATACCGCTGGCGCTGGTCCTGGCCCGCGCTCGCTTCGCCGGGCTCGACCTGCTGCGTTCACTGGTACTGATCCCGCTCGTCCTGCCGCCCGTGGTCGGCGGGATCGCGCTCCTGTACACCTTCGGGCGGCGGGGCCTGCTCGGTGAGACGCTGGAGATGGCTGGGATCCAGATCGCGTTCTCCACCGTCGCCGTCGTCCTGGCGCAGACCTTCGTCGCCCTGCCGTTCCTCGTGATCAGCCTGGAGGGCGCCCTGCGCACGGCCGGGACGCGGTACGACACAGTGGCCGCGACCCTGGGTGCCCGGCCCACCACGGTCCTGTTCCGGGTGACGCTGCCGCTCGTGTGGCCGGGCCTGGTGTCCGGCACGGTGCTGTCGTTCGCCCGCTGCCTGGGCGAGTTCGGGGCAACCATCACCTTCGCCGGCAGCCTGGAGGGCGTGACGCGCACGCTTCCGTTGGAGATCTACCTGCAGCGAGAGACCGACGCCGACGCGGCGGTCGCGTTGTCGCTTGTGCTCGTCTCGGTGGCCGTGCTCGTGATCGGCTTCACCCGACGTCACCGGGGCGCACTGTGAGTCTCAGCCTCTCCGCGAGCCTCCCGGACCGCGACGTCCAGGTCGACCTCGAGGTCGCCGACGGCGAGACGGTCGCCCTGCTCGGCCCGAACGGCGCGGGCAAGTCCACCCTCCTGGCCGTGGCGGCAGGGCTGCTGCGTCCGCACGACGGCCGGGTCTCGCTCGGCGGCCGCACGCTCACCCACGTCGAGGCCGGCCGCACCCGCGCCTGGGTGCCGCCGCACGCGCGGCAGGTCGCTCTGCTGGCGCAGGACCCCTTGCTGTTCCCGCACCTCTCGGTGCGGCACAACATCGCGTTCGGGCCTCGGGCCCGTGGTGCCTCGCGCGGGGATGCCGCCGTGGACGCCGACCGCTGGCTGGCCCGGATCGGCCTGTCCGACCTCGGAGAACGTCGGCCGTCAGCCATCTCCGGCGGGCAGGCACAACGTGTGGCGGTGGCCCGCGCGCTGGCGGCGAAGCCGCGTCTCCTGCTGCTGGACGAGCCGATGGCCGCCCTCGACGTCGACGTCACCCCGGCGCTGCGGCACCTGCTGCGCGAGGTCCTCGGTGAGCAGACGGTGGTCATCGCCACGCACGACGTGCTCGATGCGCTCCTGCTCGCTGATCGGGTGGCAGTGCTCGACGGCGGCCGCGTCGTCGAGCTCGGCCCCACCCGCGAGGTTCTCGCCAGGCCACGGAGCGCGTTCGCTGCCCGGATCGCCGGCCTGAACATCATTGCGGGCACCTGGGCCGTCCGCGGGATCCGTACCCCGACCGGTGACGTGGTACAGGGACGGCTGCACGACGATGGCGGGGGTACGGACCGCGTCGAACCCGCCGCCGGGGACCCGATGGTCGCCGCGTTCCGCCCCTCGACGGTGTCGGTCTTTCCCCAGCGCGCAGCCGGCTCCCCGCGCAACTGCTGGCCGGCGACGGTGACCGCCCTCGAACCCCACGGCGACCTGGTCCGGGTCAGGGCAGGCCAGCTCTGTGCGGACATCACACCCCAGGCGGCGATCGACCTCATGGTCACGCCGGGTGACACGGTCTGGTTCACGGTCAAGGCGACCGAGGTCGACCTGTACCCGGCGTGATACGCGGTTCGCGAGCGTCGTCCACGTCCCGAGGTGGCGCCGTGTGTCAGGCCAGGATCTGGCCCGCCCGCTGTGCCGAGGCGGCGAACGAGCCCGTCAGTGGCAGCTCCGACAGGATCACCGCCTGGGCAGCGTGATAGACGTCGGGCTTGCCGACCCAGGTGCGGCCCGACGGGCGGTTCTCGGTGTCGAGCTCGTGGTGCCAGGAACCGCGCTCGGCGTCGACGAGGTGCTCCCGGATCCAACCCCACCATTCGCGCTCGAGCTCGGCGTAGCGCGCGTCGCCGGTGACCCGCCCCAGCACCTGTGCGGTGGCGACGGCCTCGGCTGCCACCCAGTGGAAACGGCGCGGCTCGACCGGCGTGCCCTGCCAGTCGGTGGTGTAGACGAAGCCGCCCCCGCGCTCGGCGTCCCACCCGTCCTCGACAGCCTGGTCGAAGAGCGCGGTGGCAGCCTCGGTGCGGCGGCCGGGTGTGCCGGCTTCAGCGTCGATCTGCAGCAGCAGCCGGGCCCATTCGAGACCGTGCCCCGGGGTCGCGCCGTACGGCTTGAACGGGTCGTGCGGCCGGTCCGCGTTGTACTCGAGGAGCGGGTTCCACGCGGCGTCGAAGTGTTCGGGGATCCGCCAGCCGTTCGACTTCGCCCAGCGCACCACCCGGTCACCGAT
Source organism: Promicromonospora sp. NPDC057138 (assembly GCF_042670845.1). Classification (NCBI taxonomy): domain Bacteria; kingdom Bacillati; phylum Actinomycetota; class Actinomycetes; order Micrococcales; family Promicromonosporaceae; genus Promicromonospora; species Promicromonospora sp. NPDC057138. The sequence goes on from NZ_JBHUUX010000034.1 coordinate 58,059, forward strand.
CGCGGCAGCTCGCTGGAGCCAGAGGCCGTCCCCGGTCGCGGCATGCGCCGCGAGCAGCGCCTCGACGGAGTGCATGTTCGCGTTCACCCCCCGGTAGTCCGACGTCGCTGACCAGTCCCGCGACCGCTCGTCCAGGTGCAGCTTCTGCTCCGGCTCCCAGAACCGCGCGTCGAGCACGGCGAGGGCCCGGGTGAGCAGCTCCGACGCACCGGCGATGCCTGCTACCTTGCCCGTCGACGCGGCAAGCACCACGAACGCGTGCGCGTAGGCCTGCTTCGTCCCCACGAGGTCATCGCCCTCACCGCGGGAAGCGAGCCATCCGCCGAACTCCGGATCCGCCAGGACATTCTGAAGACCGCTGATAGCTCGCGCGGCGTACTCGTCCGCGCCGCTCACTCCCAGCAGATGCCCGACCGCGAAGATGTGCGCCATCCGCGACGTGATCCACGTCTCCACGGGATGCATCCGGTCAGGGCGCCCGTCGTCGTCGAGCCAGCAGGCCGCTCCGTCCTCACGGATCGAACCCTCGGCGAAACGCAGCAACGAGACGAAATGCTCCCTGCGCCACGCGGAGTCGGTAGTGCCTGCGGGCTGAGTGCTGGTGGAGCCCGCGCCGCTGCGGGTCGAATCTGCGTTCACACACGCCACGATAGCCGCGGCCGCTGTATGGGCGACAAGTTGCCCACGACGGCTGCCGGCTCGTCCGGGCCGTTCGGCGCCGGCCCAGCAGGCTATTCCGCGACAGCCCAGCGCTCGAGCCCAAGACTGGAGGTGGTTTCGGGCCTCATCACTGGGCTGCCGGGGGGGGAGGCCTATTCACGTGTGAAACCAGACAGGAAATGCAACAAGGGGTGGAACCAAGCACCCGACCCATGGGTCGCGTACTGGTTCCACCCCCTGCTGGGAATGGTTGTCCGGCGGCGTCCTACTCTCCCACCCCGTCTCCAGGGCAGTACCATCGGCGCTGTAGGGCTGAGCTTCCGGGTTCGGAATGGGACCGGGCGTTTCCCCTACGCTAAGACCACCGTAACACTATCGAGAACGGCAACCCCTGCCACACTCACCGCGTAAAACCCGCAAGGGTTCACGTGGGTGTGGGGGGTGGTGCCCGTGACTCGGGAACCGCATAGTGGACGCGTAACAACCATGAAACTTTTATTAGCAGTAATGGTGTGTTGTGAAGTTGTTGGCAGTTAGTACCGGTCAGCTCCGACAGTCTTCAGTCCTGTCTTCCACATCCGGCCTATCAA
>NZ_JBHUUX010000035.1:0-11557 GCF_042670845.1 Promicromonospora sp. NPDC057138
GGGGTGATGAGCGGCATTGCTCGTCAGATCGTGGCCGGCCCAACATCCGCTTCGACGGGGCCACTCCCTCGAAGCGCTTCAACAAAATAGGGCTTGGGTCCGAATGTGCGCAAGCCCCAGATTGGCGCGCCTTCACCCGATTGACCGGCCCAGATATCACCTGGCACTGTGGAGGAGTCGTCGAAGCGCTTCGAACACCGCCGTCGGCCCGATCGCGGCCCTGAGGTTGACTCTCGGGCTACCCGAGGCTGAACACTCGTGTCATGAGCGACAAGACACTGCTGTCGATCGGCCAGTTCGCCAAGCTGGCAGGGCTGTCGGTGCACGCGTTGCGCCACTACGACGCCGTCGGGCTGCTCGCGCCTGCCGACGTCGACCCGGAGACGGGCTACCGGCGTTACGACCGCAGCCAGGTGGCTGCGGCCAGATTGATCAGCGACCTGCGCTGGCTGGACCTGCCCCTCCACCTGGTCCGCGACGTCGTGGCCGATCCGGACTCCCCGGCAGCCCGGCAGGTCCTTGCCGCTCACGCTGACCAGCTCGTCCGGGACCGGACGCACCGTGACCGTCAGATCGCCCAGTCGACCCGCTACGCCTCAGAAGGAGTTCCCATGACCACCATCGTGACCGGTACCGCGCCTGCGCAGATCAAGCTCGGCGTCGCCGACAAGGACCAGGCCCGCGCCTTCTATGCGGCGGCGTTCGGCCTCTCCGAGAGCGTGATCCGCCGTACCGACGACGCCGACTTCACCGGCTACCAGTTCGGCACCTACGGTCAGCCTGACTTCTTCTTGCTCGTCCTTTCGGGGCCGGAAGCATTCGACCACCCCGGCCGGAGCACGATCGGCTTCACGGTCGAGGACCTCGACGAGGCGCACCGACGTGCACTCCGCGCCGGTGCCACGGAAGCGGTTCCGATCAGCTCGCCGCAGGGCATGCCCCGGAACTCCGCCGTCACCGACCCCGACGGCAACTGGCTCTGGCTCTACCAGGGCTGACTGAGCCGTACTCGTCGAGCAACTACTGGTCGGCCTCGGACAGCGGCTCGGACAGCCGCACGCACTCGTCCCACAACCGTTTCCGTGCGTCCGGATCCGAACCCATGCCCGGAGTCGGCAGCTCCTTGCGGTTGGCCCACAGCTTGCCCGAGACCGTCTCCGCCTCGGGCGAGGTCGCGAGCCAGACCGCGGTGTCGGCGCCCTTCTCCGCGGACTTGCCGAACGTGTTCGTCATCCAGCGGAACGCGCCGCCGACGTCATGGAGCAGGGTCGTGTGCTTGACGAGGCCCGGGTGCACGGCGTTCACGACCACGCCCGTCCCGCGTAGTCGCTCCGCGAGCTCTTGCGTGAAGAGAATGCGGCCGAGCATCGTCGGGGGCGTCGAGCGGAGGAAGCTGTACGTGCCCTTCGCGGTCTGGAGGTCGTCGAAGTCGAGCTTGGTGGTAGAAAAGCCACCCGAGTACTTGGATGCGATGTTCACGATCCGCGACGTCCCCGACGTGTCGGCCGCGGCGCGCTTGAGAGCGTCCAGGAGCAGGTTCGTGAGCAGGAAGTAGCCGATCACGTTGGTGGCGAACGTGAGCTCGAGCCCATCGGGGGTCACGTGGCGCTCCTTGCGGAACACGCCCGCGGCGTTGACGAGCACGTCGAGCTTGTCGTGGCGGGAAAGGAACTCACGCGCCGCCCAGCGGATCGATGCTTGGACAGACAGGTCGCACGCCAGCGGCTCGAGTTTCGCGGCCGGGACGACCGCACGGATGTCGCGTATCGCGTCATCCGCCCGCGCCTTTGAGCGTCCGACCACGACAACGGTCGCGCCTTCGCGCGCCAGCGCGGTCGCGATCGCCGTTCCGATGCCGCCCGTCGCGCCAGTCACGAGCGCCACTCGTCCATCCATCGAGGGCATCACGTGCGCCTCGCGGTGGCGTCTTCCGCGTCAGTCATGATGCCTCCCCGATCAGGTGGCCTCGGCGGCGGGCCTGAGCAAACATCGCAGCACGAATCAGTCGGCTTGGCGAGCGTTCCTGCACGCGGAGGGATGGAGACCAGTAGGGGCTGAGGCCAGGGCCCGTCCGGCGGATGGTGCCGGACAGGCCCTGGCCCTGGGAGGGCTCAGCGCTTGAGCGTGAAGGTGAAGTCGCCCGAGAGCTTGCCGCTCAGCCGGACTGCGGAAACGAGTTTCCCCTCCCTGATCAGTCGCTCGATCTCGCCCCGCGAAAGACCGCAACCGTCAGCGATCAGTCGCGCCGGCCGGATTGGAATCCGGGCCGCGAAGCGGACCGCGACGTCGATCACCTCGCTGTCCAGGTGATCCGACCCGCCGGTGTCGAGACACCAGGCGCCCGTCCAGTCGAGGGTGATGCGGTTACGGCGCTGCACGGCCGGATCCTGGAGCAGCTCAGCTATCAAGCCAGGGTCGTTGTCGTGCAGCTGGTCCAGCAGCTCGGGTGGAATGGAGCGCACATTCATCCGCTCCAGGACGGTGAGCTTTGCCGTTTCCTCGCAAGTGATGCAGAGCGCGAGGAGCCAGGCGTCGATGAGCTTGTGGTGTGCGTTGACGCGGAATTTTCCGCTTGCCCGGAAGCGCTCGGACTCGCACGCATGACAGCGGCGGCGAATGAGCGGCAGGCAGGTGGGCACGACCTTCCAGATTTTGAGCACAGAAGTACACCGGTCTCTGTGAGAAGTCCGCAGCAAAAAGGAGCGCGGCGCACATGCGCGACGCGCGACAAATCAGCGTTCGGGAGGTCTCACAGGGTGTACAACGGCACGTCCTTGGCTCGGCGACTTGGCTCGGCAGCACGGTAACGGCGCACGGCCACGCTGCTCCAGTAGTTTTCGAGCGACCCACCGACCGTCCCTCCGGCGGACCATGGACGACGCGAGACCCTCGGTAGTCTGCGCGGATGGCAGACCTGGGACCCGTCACCTGGCCACCCGCCCCGATCCGGACCGAGCGACTGGTGCTCCGCGCGCCCGAGCCCCGAGACCGTGCGGCGGTCATCGAGCTGAATGCCTCGCCGGAGGTGGGCGCCTTCATCGGTGGCCCGCGACCGCGTGACGAGCTCGAGCTCGCTATCCCGAAGGTGCCCCGGAGGCGCCCCGGCGGCTTCGTGGTTGATCTCGACGGAGCGATGATCGGGATCGTCACGCTCGAACGGCGCGACGCGGAGTATGGGGTCCGACCGGCTGTCGGCAAGGTCGAGCTCGGCTACCTGTTCTTGCCGGAGTCGTGGGGACACGGGTACGCCGCCGAGTCGTGCGCGGCGGCACTCGAGTGGCTCGCCGGAGAGCTTCCGGACGAGCCGGTGGTGCTCGCCACGCAAACCGCCAACGGGCGCTCGGTGCGCCTCGCGATGAAGCTGGGATTCACCGAGGTGGAGCGGTTCGAGGCATACGGCGCGGAACAGTGGTTCGGCGTGCGGTCTCCGGTCACGCCGTCCGATTGAGATCGTGCCCGATGCCCGGTGTGCACAGCCGGCGGCGAGTGTCAGTGGTCCGGGGCACCATCGGGGGTAACGGAACCGATCTGGAGGACGCCATGGCCGACCCGCACACCCCTCGCACCTATCCACACGGCGTACCGAGCTGGATCGACCTGGAGACGCACGACGTCGACGCTGCGCTCGCCTTCTACGGGAGTCTGTTCGGCTGGAAGTTCACCGAGAAGCTGCCGCCGGGAGTGCCAGGGCGCTACGTCATTGCGTCCCAGGACGGCACGGACGCTACGGCGGTGGCCGGGATCGCGACGCCGGACGAGGGCTTCAACGGCGAGGTGGCGTGGCACACCTACCTCGCCGTGGACCACATCGACACCACAGCTGCCCTGGTCGACGGGCTGGGCGGCGTCGTGAGCTCTCCGCCGGAGACCGTGGGGCCACCGGGGAAGGCCGCAGGTCGGATGGCGCGGATCGTCGACCCGCAGGGGGCGCCCAGCCGCCTGTGGCAGGCAGGTACGCGGCTCGGTTCCCAGGCCGTCAACGCGCCGGGCACCTGGAACTTCAGCAACCTGCTCACCCCGGACGTGGACCGTGCGCTGCAGTTCTACGGCCCGCTGCTCGGGTGGGTGCGGAGCGACGACCTCGGGGCCGGCATGGCACGCGTCCCCGGGTACGGCGACCACCTGGCCCGCACGTCGGACCCCGGCATCCACGAGCGGCAGGCGTACGCGCCGCCTGGCTTCGCCGACGTCGTCGCCGGGGTGCTGCCGGCTGACGGACCGGCGCACTGGTCCGTGGCTTTCGCCGTCGCCGACCGGGACGGGTCCGTGGCGGAGGCGGAGCGCGGCGGCGCGACGGTGCTGGCGACGGAGGACGGCGAGTGGTCGAAAGGGGCGACGATCCGCGACCCGTTCGGCGCCGAGCTGGTCCTGTCGCAGTTCGACCCGCCGGAGTCGTTCCGCGAGGCCGAGGCGCAGGCCGGGACGGAGTGATGCCGACGACGAGCGCGGGCCTCCTGCCCTACCGACGACTGGCCGGTGCCGGGATCGAGGTTCTGCTCGGCCACATGGGCGGGCCGTTCTGGGCACGCAAGGACGCGGGCGCCTGGTCCCTGCTCAAGGGCGAGCTCGACCCGGGCGAGGAGCCGCACGCCGCAGCGCTGCGAGAGGCGAGCGAGGAGCTCGGGATGGAGCTGCCGCCGTTGTCGACACCGGACATCGAGCTCGGCGAGGTCCGTCAGCGCGCCGGCAAGAAGGTCCTCGCCTGGGCACGCGAGTGGCCTCAGCCGGGACCCGACCTGGAGCAGATCAAGAGCAATACCGTCGAGATCGAGTGGCCCCCGCGGTCGGGGCGGCGCATCGAGGTTCCCGAGATCGACCGCGTCGCCTGGCTCGCGCCCGACGAGGCTCGGCGCCTTGTCGTGAGCGCGCAGGCCGCGTTCGTCGACCGGCTGGAGGAGGCACTCGCGATGCCCGGGACCTGATGTCGCGTCCCGCGGTCGGTGCCTGCGGTCGGACGGTGCAGTCGCACCATGCGCTCGCGCCATGCAGCCCGAGCGCCGGTCGGCGCCGTCAGCCCTGTGCCGCCGAGTCCAGCAGCCAGTTGTAGCGCAGGCGCAGCGCACGCTCCGTGCTGGCCGCCGCGGCGCCGAGCCCGAGCGCGAAGTTGAGCCATCCCGGCAGACGGACCGGCGAGGTGAACGTCCCGAACCGCTCGGCGACGGGCGGGATCTCGAAGGCCACCTCGACGAGCTGCGGTATCAGGAGCAGCGCCGGGATGACCAGCAGGATCAGCGAGACGGACCCGACCCAGCGGCTCAGTGCGGGGTGCTCGCGGTCCAGGCGCGCGCGGCGCCCTTCGGCGGAGCTCTCGTCCGGAACGAGCTGATACTCGGCGCCCTGGTCCGTGATGTAGTGGCAGCGCTTGAGCCCGAACGACGTCGCCACTACCTCGATCACCCCGCCCTGGACCGGGAACACGGCAGGCAGCTTGGACTCGGCATGGTGCCTGCCGTCGAGGTACAGGTGGGCCTTGCCCTTGCCGTCGTCGGTCATCGCCCGCTGAACGTAGCTGACGTCGATGGCGTAGGTCACCTGCCGGCCCTCGTCGTTCGTCACCGGCAGGTAGAAGAGAGCGCGGGACAGCGGCTGCCACCAGCGGAAACGCTTCAGCGCACGGCCGTTCCCAGGCTTGACCCGCTGGGCGGCCCGACGCCGCCGCGACTCCTTGAACATCTCAGGCTCCTTGTCGATCGCGCGGAAAATCCTCGGCGGTCGGGCCACCGGGAGAAAGGGTCAGTCAGATCCAGCCGTGTTCGGCGGCGATGCGCGCCGCCTCGTGCCGGTTGGCGGCGCCGAGCTTCGCGATGGCCGCCGCCAGGTAGTTGCGCACCGTGCCCCTGGAGAGCGCCACCCGCTGCGCGATCTCGTCGACGGGGGCGCCGTCGCGCGCGAGAACGAGCACGTCAACCTCACGCGGGGTGAGCGGGGAGTCGCCCGCGCTGATCGCCTCGGCCGCGAGCTCCGGATCGACGTGCCGGCCCCCGGCCGCGACCTTCCGCACGACCTCCGCCAGGGCGGCAGACGACACGGTCTTGGGGAGAAAGCCGCGCGCACCCGCCGCGAGCGCCGCCTTCAGGTAGCCGGGCCGGCCGTGCGAGGTGACGAGGATGCAGCGACAGTCCGGCAGCTCGGTCGAGAGCCGGCGTGCGACCTCGATGCCGTCGGGCTCGGGCATCTGCAGGTCGAGCAGTGCTACGTCGGGCCGGAGCCGCAGCGCCGTGGCGATCGCTTCCGTGCCGGATGCGGCCTGGCCGACGACCTCGAAGTCGTCCTGCAGGTCAAGCAGGCCGGCGATGGCGTCGCGAATCAGGTGTTCGTCGTCGGCGACGAGGATTCGGGTCATGCGGCGCTCCCTTCCGGGAGCGGGATCGTGGCCTCGAGCAGGAACCAGTCTCCGTCGCGGCTGGTAGTGATGCGCCCGCCGAGCGCCCGGATCCGGTCGGACATCGCGCGCAGCCCGGTGCCGCCGTCGGGCCGCGTCGCTCCTGGTCCGTCCGCCCCGGCCGCCCCGGCCGCCCCGGCCGCAGCGACCGCCGCGGAGCCGGCACGGCCCGCGCCGTCATTCGCGATGGTGAGCAGCACCTGCCCGTCCTCGGTAGTGGTCGCGAACGTGACCTGTGTCGCCGCCGAGTGGCGCAGGACGTTCGTCACGCCCTCGCGGACGACCCATCCGAGGGCCTCGGCGTGCCCGTCCGGCACGGGGTCGCCTGCCACCGTGCAGCCGATGCCCGCGGAGCCGAGCAGCGACCGCGCGCCCGACACCTCGCCGTCCCAGGTCACGCGGACCTCGCCCCGCACGACGCGCCGCACCTCGCTGCCCGCCTCCTGGGCAAGCCGCCGGACGGCGGTGAGCTCCTCCGCCGCCCGTTCGCCGCCGCCGCGGCGGACCAGCTCGGACGCGAGCTCGCTCTTGACCGCGATGGTCGCCAGCGTCCGGCCGAACACGTCGTGCAGGTCGCGCGAGATGCGCAGCCGCTCGTTCGCGAGCGCGAGGGCGGCCCGGTCCTCGTGGGCCTCCTGAAGCTCGCGCAGGACCCGCAGCAGCCATCCGCTGGACCAGTAGCTCCACAGGGCCAAGCTGATCAGCAGCACCCCGGTCACGAGGAGCGTGAGGTCGGCGAAGGTGGCGACCAGCGCCGCCACGACGACGACCGCTACGTTGAGGTAGAACGTCCGGCGCGCGTCGAACACCAGGACCAGGCTCGCGGCGACCGACCCGGCGGCCACGGCCGCCGTCAGCCCCATCACCTGAACAGGTATGGCGAGGAGGGTCACCGCGACGAGCCCTGCGAGGGCCAGCATCCACACGACGACGGCGGCCGGCGAGACCCGCCGTGGGCGGCGGACCAGGATGCCGATGCTCCAGCGGCTGATCAGGATGTTCCCGGCCACGAGGACCAGTGCGAGCACGGCGGCCCCGGCGAACGCCGCGTCGTGTTCGGCCACGACCCGGTCGTCGGCGAGCGCCCCGCCGGCGAGCGAGAGGATCGGTGCCGTCGCGAGGGTGTAGGTGGACCAGCGCACGTAGGTCTCGAAGCGGCGTGCGCTGACCGTCGTCTGATCCCCCATGGGCCTCATTGTGCCGTCGGCGTTCGGGCGGCGGGCAGTGCCGCCAGTCATGAGCTTGTCGGTGATGCGCACGGGTCCGGGCGTGACAGACGTCATGGGCTGTGCATGAAAGGATTCTGGTCAGTTAGCTCATCGAGGAGGGCGCATGGCGACGGAGAGAGTTGTCCTGCTGGACGAGGACGGCACGCCGATCGGGTCGGAGCTCAAGCACCTCGTGCACTCCACGGACACGCCACTGCACCTGGCGTTCTCGTGCCACGTGCTGAACGCCGCCGGTCAGGTGCTGGTCAGCCGGCGTGCCCTGGGCAAGCGCACGTGGCCAGGAGTCTGGACCAACTCGTTCTGCGGCCATCCGCAGCCGGGCGAGCCGATCGAGGACGCCGTTGTCCGCCGCTCACAGGACGAGCTCGGACTGTCCGTACGCGAGGTCCGGGTGGAGCTGCCGGGCTTCCGGTATCGCGCCACCGATGCCTCGGGAGTCGTGGAGAACGAGGTGTGCCCCGTGTACCTCGCGGTCACCGACGAGGAACCGCAGCTGAACCCGGACGAGGTCATGGACGCCTGCTGGTCCGAGACCACCGCAATGGGCAGCGCGCTCCGTGCTGCGCCCTGGGCGTTCTCGCCCTGGTTCGTGAGCCAGGCCGCGCAGATGCCGCTCTACGCGCTGCAGGTTGGCCCGCCGCCCAGGCAGTAGCGCCCATCAGACCCCGGACACCCAGTCCTCGTCGTCGAGTACCCACACGGCGCCGTCCTTCTCCGGCCGGACGGCGTCGGCGAACCAGTAGGTCTCGTCCGGGTTCCACCCGGCGATGACGCTGCAGGTGTCGCCGTCGACCGGGATGGCCGTCCCCGCGGCGGCGAGGTACGCGGCGGCGGTGAGGTGGACGGCGTCGTGCTCGACGGCGATCGTCGCCCAGTCGGGCATCACCCAGCGCCCCGCGCGGCCGGTGGTGCGGTACCAGTCGTGCCGCTTCTGGGCGGTCACGTCCAGCGGATGCGCACGGCACAACGCGGCCCAGGCGTCAGGCCCGTCGATCTCGTACACGCGCGCCTCGGCGGGAACCGCCACCCGGCGGGTGACCGCGCGCTCCCAGCCCATCCCGTCCTCCACCAGCCAGAGGCCCGCGGGGCCGTACCGGCCGAGGCTCCGGGTGGTGTGCGTCAGGTCCGACGGCGGGGTGGACCACCACCGACCGCTGAAGGACGCCGTCGGATCGGCGGGCGTGTCTCGTTCCGCCCGGCGCTCGTCCTTCAGGACGTCGGCGCGCCACCGCGCCAGCAGGTCCGCGGCGCCCGCCGCTCCCCCGGCCTGGGCGCGCCTGGCATCGACGTCCCAGGCGACCGCGTGCTGGTCCCCGCGGGCAAGGGGTTCGCTCCACCAGCCGACGGCGGCGGCCGTGGCCCCGGCGACGTGGTCGGCGACCCGGCCCAGCGCGGCACGCACGACGGGCGTGGCAGCGAGCAGGTCCTCGCCGTCGGGCTCCTGCCAGTAGCGCGCGTTGGCCACCACGTCCGCGAGGGCACGGAGCGCCGATCCCTGCTCGGCGTCGGCGACGCGGATCTCGTCCAGCAGGGCAGCCACCGTCTCAGACGTGGGCGCCGTCAGCTCCGCGTCATGCCCGCCCCACCCGAACGACACGACGGACGTGCCCCGTCCGGGATCGAGGTCGTAGGCCGCCCGCATCGTGGCCGACGCCAGCGGCACGTCCGCCCCGTCCTGGTCCGCGAGCAGCGCCTCGGACCGCAGCGCGAGCTCCAGGAGCAGCCGGCGCCCCCGCCAGCCACTCAGCAATGCCTCCAGCGTGATCGTCATCCGACCGATTGTTCCGCAGGGCACCAAGGCAATTGCGGCTGACGGGTCACGGCTCGACCAGGCGCCGGGTCTGCTCCGCGATGGTCTGCCAGGACACGGGCGGCAGGTCGTGGCCGACGCCGTCGAGCACGACCAGCTTGGCGCCCCGGACCTCGCGCGCCACGGCCCGGGCGGCCGACGTCCGGACGAGGGGGTCGTCCTCGCCGTGCAGCACGAGCGTCGGCGTCCGGACCTCGCGCAGCCGGGGGCCGTCCCACCTGGCGTGCAGCTGCCGGCTCAGGCCCGCCACGTCGCGCGGCCCGCTCTCGAGCCCTCGCTCGATCCGGGCGCGGGCCGCGACCTCGTCGCACGGGTTCACCGGCGAAGCCAGCCCCTTGGCGACCGCCAGGGACGCCGCGATGTCGCCGTCGCGCCCCTCGGGAAACTTCTTCGCCGCGAGCCGCGCGACCAGGCCCGGCCGCAGGTAGCGCAGGGCGCCGAGGCCGGAGGCGTCGCTGGGCGGTGCGTCGCAGGTGACGAGCCCGCGAACCCGCTCCGGACGGCGCAGCGCGAGGCGCTGGGCCACGATGCCGCCGAGCGAGTGCCCGAACGCCACCGCACGCTCCCAGCCGACGGCGTCCAGCACGGCGACGGCGTCGTCGACCAGGTCCTCCGCCGTGTAGCTGGCGGAGCCCGGGCCGAGCAGCATGCCCAGGTATCCGCGGCGCGCGGCTCCGCCGAACCGCGTGGAGGACCCGCTGTCGCGCTGGTCGTAGCGGACCACGTCGAAGCCCTCGTCCGCGAAGGCCCGGCACAGGCCGTCGGGCCACCAGGACCGGGAGATCGCGAGGCCCATCATGAGCAGGAGCGGGGTGCCGCCGCGCTGCCCGAACCGGTCATAGGCGAGCTCGACATCGCCGTTGCGCGCGTAGGTCATCGGCGACCAGGTGTCGGTGTCGGTCACCTCAGCCATTGTCGTGCGCCTCGTCGCGTCCCGCCCGGGATCGTGGTTTTCGACAGCCCCCGGCTGTGCGATAGCCTCCGTGACGTGCGCGTGATCTCGCTCCTCCGCTCGGCTGTTGCCGAGCCCGGGCGACGCCTGAACGGCGCGCTGGTGATCCTCACGCTGATCATCGCGGTGGTCACCATGCACTCGATGAGCGGGTCCCCGACCGCGCACCACCACGGGCCGCACGACGCCTCCGTCGTCGCCATGCAGGAGAGCCCCACCACCATGGAGCCGCCCGGCTCCGCGGGTGAGTGCTCCGACGGGTGTGGTGGGCACGATGCCGCCATGGCGATGTGCCTCATGATCCTCGTCGCGCTGCTGGCGCTGGTCGTGCCCGTGCGGCGCCTGCTATGGCGGGCCCAGCCCGCGTGGTCGGTGCCCCCGGTGCGGGTGGCGGCCGACCTCGGAGCGGTCGCCGCTCCTTCCTTGCACGAGCTCTGCATCTCCCGGACGTAGACCCGGCGTCGACGCGCACCGCGTCGACCCGACCAGCGGGACCGCGCCGGTGCGCGGTCGCGCTGACGAGTGCTACCCCGACGACTTGAGCTAGAGGAAGATCCCATGAAGCGCACCCTTATGTCCGCCATCGTCCTGGCCGGCGCCCTCGCCCTGGCCGGCTGCTCCGGCTCGGAGGAGCCGATGCAGCACGACATGTCCACCATGGCCGGCTCGGAGTCCGGCGACCAGGCGGAGCACAACGACGCGGACGCCATGTTCGCGCAGATGATGATCCCGCACCACGAGCAGGCGGTCGAGATGGCGGACGCCGTCCTGGCGAAGGACGGGACGAACCCCGAGGTCACGGCGCTGGCCACCCAGATCAAGGAGGCCCAGGCCCCGGAGATCGAGCAGCTCGGCCAGTGGCTCGACGGCTGGGGCGCCGAGCGCGCATCGGACGACGGCCACGCCGGGATGAGCGGCGGCATGATGTCGGAGGACGACATGCAGGCCCTGGGCGGGGCAGTTCCCCCCGAGAGCGACCGGCTGTTCCTGGAGCAGATGGTCGCGCACCACGAGGGCGCCGTCGAGATGGCCGAGGAAGAGATCGAGTCGGGCAGCGACCCGGACGCCGTCGAGATGGCGCAGACCATCGTCGACACGCAGACGGCCGAGATCGAGACGATGCAGAACCTGCTCGCCTCGATGTGATCGCTGGGTGGTGCGCCGGCCAAGAGCCGGCGCACCAC